>JAHFQQ010000033.1 GCA_023259235.1 Polaromonas sp.
TTCCGGGCAAGCTGGACGGGCAACACAAGGTGCTGGCATCGCTACTCTACGGCTGCGGCATGCGCTTGATGGAGGGCTTGCGCCTGCGGGTGAAAGACGTTGACTTTGACCGCAAGGTGATCATCGTGCGTGATGGCAAGGGCGGCAAAGACCGAGTGGTGATGTTGCCGCGCTCTTTGCATGAGGCGTTGAAGGTGCAAGTGGGCCGGGCACGGGCGGTGTGGACGCATGTCAGCGCAACCATGATCTACACGCACGTCCTCAAGGTTGCCGCAGGCGGCACGGCCAGTCCGCTGGATGCGCTTTGTAGTTGAATATGCAAGGCAAATCCGCCTCCAACCCAGGCAGAACGGGCACAAGCAGCTACTGATTAAATAGCATTTCAAGCTCTGCAGCAGGGCCGATGGCGCCGGCAAATGCGCCATCGGAGATAATTGAACCAAGCGGCTTCAGCCGCGCTCACCTTCCATCCCGCAACCCGCAACCCACAGTCAAAATGAAAACCATGAAATCAACGCTTGCCCTGCTCGCCATCACCACCCTGACGTCCAGCGCTCTTGCCGCAGCCCCCGCCGAAACCCTGCCCTCGGGCGTAAAGGTGGTGCACATCGTGGATGGCACGGGCGCGCAGCCCAACGCCTCCGATAAGGTGAAGGTCCACTACCGCGGAACGCTGGCCAACGGCACTGAATTTGACAGCTCCTACAAACGCGGCCAGCCGGCCACCTTCCCGCTCAGCGCGGTGGTGCCGTGCTGGACCGAAGGCATGCAGAAAATAAAGGTTGGCGGCAAGGCCACGCTGACCTGCCCGCCCGCAACAGCCTATGGCGAACGCGGTGCGGGCAACGTGGTGCCGCCCAACGCCACACTGACGTTTGAAGTGGAACTGCTGGCCATCGAGTAGCAGGCAGCGCCAAATTTCTAGCGGCATGGCCGGTCTTGATTAGCTATTATATTAATAGCTTCTCATGACCGTTCCATATGGGCTAGAGCCATGAAACGCTTAAGAAAATACTGTTTCTGCCGTGCCCTGTCCGGGCTCATTCATCCACCTTCCCACGCAGGCTCTTGATGCTTGAGCGCTGGCTTTTGCCTTCCAGGCGGCGCTGCCTGGAGCCGTAAGTCGGCTTGGTGGCGCGTCGCGGTTTGGGTGGGTTGGAAACGGCGTCAATCACTTCCTGCAAGCGCGCCAGGGCATCGGCGCGGTTCATCTCCTGCGTGCGGTGCTGCTGTGCCTTGAGCACCAGCACGCCTTCCTGGGTGATGCGGCTGTCGCTCAGCGCCAGCAGGCGGGCCTTGATTTCATCGGGCAGCGACGAGGCCACGATGTCAAAGCGCAGATGCACCGCGCTGGAAACCTTGTTGACGTTTTGCCCGCCCGCGCCCTGCGCCCGGATGGCGCTGAACTCGACCTCGCGCTCATCGACCGGAAACTTTAGCGGTGCGGCCATGCGTCAACGCTCGGCAGGCGCATTCAGCCGGCTCAGGCGGGCTCGGCCAGCGCCGCCAGGCCCGCAATCGCCAAGGCGTAGCCCTTCACGCCAAACCCGGCCATCACGGCTTTTGCGGCGGGCGAAATAAACGAGTGGTGGCGAAACGCCTCGCGCGCATGGACATTGCTGATGTGCAGCTCGATCAGCGTCACGCCCGCGCCCTTGATGGCGTCATGCAGGGCCACGCTGGTGTGCGTGTAGGCGCCGGCATTGAGCACCACGCCCGCCAGCGTGCCGGCCGCCTGGGCCAGCCCGGCCTCGTGAATCGCGTCGATCAGCACGCCCTCGTGGTTGCTCTGGCGAAAGTCGAGCTTGAAGCCGTGCGTGGCGCAGGCCTTGAGGCACAGCGCCTGCACCTCGGCCAGGGTTTGCGAGCCGTATACAACGGGTTCACGCGTGCCCAGCAAATTGAGGTTGGGGCCGTTCAGGACCAGGACAGTTTTCATGGGGTGCGTCTTTCGGTGAATCGATTTTTTGCCCGGACTTTACCGCAGGTTTTCGAAAAATTGCTCAAGCAGGCTGGCGAACACCGCCGGCTGCTCGACGGCGCTCAGGTGCGCTGCCTCCAGCGTACGCAATTGCGCACCCGGGATGCTGCTGCAAATGGCCTGCGCCATCGCTAGCGGCGTGGCTTCATCGCGCGTGCCGGCAATCACCAGCACCGGGCAGCGGATATGGGTGTTGCTGGCGCGAAAATCGATGCCTGCGACCGCCTCGCAACTGGCGGCATAAGCGGCCGCATCCGTGCTTTCCAGCCGGTGGCGCAGGGCGGCTACCCGCGCCGCACCACCTTTAGCCTCGTCGGCCCGGAACTCCGGGGTGAACCAGCGCTGCATGGCGCCTTCAGCCACCGCCGCGACGCCCTGCGTCAAAACAGTATGCACGCGCGCCTTCCACAGCGTGCGCGCGGCATCATCGTAGCAGTCGGTTGCGTTGGCGATGACGATGCTTCTGAGCAGCCGCGGGTGGCTGGCCGCCAGTGCCTGCGCCACCATGCCGCCCATGCTCAGGCCGACAAAATGAACCGGCTCCACCGCCTGGGCGCCGATCAGCCTGGCCGCATCGTCCGCCAGCATGGCCATGGTGTAGGGCCCGGGTGGCGCCTGCGAGCGCCCGTGCCCGCGGTGGTCATGGCGCAGCACGGTGTAGCGGGCCTTCAAAATGGCGGCCACGCCATCCCACATGCCAAGGTCGCAGCCCAGGGCATGACTGAGCACCACCATCGGCCCATGGCCCTCCTTCACCCAGTGCAAAGCAGTTTGCGTCATGCGCCGCTCCTCCAGAAGTCAGGGCCTGGCCGCCGTCAGGCCCGGTTCACGCAAAATTTCGCGTGCCACCGAAAACGCGTGGTTGGCGGCGGGCACGCCACAGTAAATCGCCGCCTGCAGGATAACCTCCTTGATGTCATCGGGCGTGAGCCTTGATTCTGGCGGGCCATCCAGCGCGGCGCGAACGTGCATGGCAAATTCTTCGTAGGATTTCAGCGCAATCAGGGTGGACAGCACCATCAGGCGCCGCGCCCGGTCGCCCAGCGCAGGGCGGCCCCAGATTTCATGCCATGCGTAGCGCGTGATCAGGTCCTGAAACTCCGCGTTGAATTCGTCACGGCGGGCCAGCGACTGGTCCACCCACGCATCACCCAGCACCCGGCGGCGGTTGAGCAGCCCTTTGTCATAGTCGTTCATGGCATCACTTTAGTTGCATTGGCCGCGGTTTGCCGGATCAACCCAGCCAGCTTGCCGAGCTGGTCATGCGTCAGTTGCGCGGCCTGTTCGGCCATCTGGGGGTTGAACCATTCCTGCGCGACTGCAGGCTCCAATGCCGCCCGCAAGGCGTCCAGGTTGGCACGCATGCGCTGCGTATCCACCTGCAGACCGGCCAGTGCCCGAGCCATTGCACGCGCGCTGCCATGCGCCGACATCAGCAGCCCCGGCCATTCGGCCAGCTCAGCCTGCCAGTTGCCAAGCGCGCGTTCATGCTCTTGCGGCATGGCCGCCAGCAACGCGGCCACCCGTTGCGGTGCGCGCTGCGCCGCCGCCAGCGCCACCATGCAGGCTACCGGGTTGCGCTTGTGCGGCATCGCCGAGGAACCGCCGCGTCCGGTCTCCGCGGGTTCGGCCAGTTCGCCCACCTCGAACTGGCCAAGGAGCGAAATGTCCCTGGCGATTTTCCCCAGGCTGCCCACCAGCAGCCCCAGCTCACAACCCAGCGCCACCCATTCATCACGCTGCGTGTGCCAGCCAAAGAGCGGCGCCCTGAGCTGCAGATCAGCGGCCATGAGTGCGATGACTCGCGGCCCCATGCCCTTCATTTGCGCCAGTGTTCCCACGGCGCCGCCCAACTGCACGCTCAAGGCATTGCCGCTGGCCGCTTCCAGGCGCCGCAGGCTGCGCACCAGCGGCGCAGCCCAGCCGGCGCATTTCAGCCCAAAACTGGTGACCGAGGCCGGCTGCATCAGTGTGCGTGCCAGCATAACGTCGGCTGCGTGGCGCCCGGCCAGAGCCAGCAGCGCATCGACCGCCTGCCTCACGTCGGCTTCGATCAGCTGCAAGGCATCGCGCGTTACTAGCGCCATTGCGGTGTCGATGACATCCTGGCTGGTGCTCCCGAAGTGAACATAGGCGGCTGCCTCGGGGCCCACGGCATCCTTGAGGTTCCTGACGAACGGGATGGCAACGCTGCCGGCCCGGGTGCTTTCGCGCACGATGTTGGCCACGTCGAGCCGCTCGACCCTGCATGCGCTGGCGATGGCCTGCGCGGCAGCCTGCGGAATCAGGCCGGCGCCGGCCTGCGCGCGCGCGAGGGCTGCTTCAAAGCGCAGCATGGCCTCCACAAAATGACGCTCACTGAAAGCCTCCAGCATCTCGGAGGTGGACAGGAAGCCTTCAAAAATGCTGCTCATGCGATGTAGGGTTCCAATAAGCGCTGGCTGGGCGGCGGTACGAAGCGCTGCCACCCCGGATCAGCGGCGCGATCGCATGATGTCGGGCGTGCTGACCGTCACATTCGCATTTTGCGCGCGTTGCTGCAATGCGTGTTCCATGACCACCAACGCCAGCATGGCCTCGGCAATCGGCGTGGCGCGAATGCCGACGCAGGGATCGTGGCGCCCCTTGGTTGCCACCATCACGGGCTTGCCCGTCACGTCAATCGACTGGCGCGGCGTTGCGATGGAACTGGTCGGCTTGACGGCGATGGACACCTCGAGGTCCTGCCCGGTGCTGATGCCGCCGAGCACGCCGCCGGCATTGTTGGACAGAAAGCCCTCGGGCGACAGCGCATCGCCGTGGGTGGTGCCGCGCTGCGTCACGCTGGCAAATCCGGCGCCGATTTCCACGCCCTTGACGGCGTTGATGCCCATCATGGCAAAGGCAATGTCGGCATCGAGCTTGTCAAAGAGCGGATCGCCCAGGCCCACGGGAACCCCCGAGGCGGTGACGCGAATGCGCGCGCCGCACGAGTCGCCGGCCTTGCGCAGGTCGTCCATGTAGGTTTCAAGCGCCGAGACGTCGGCCACCGGGGCAAAAAACGGGTTTTGAGGCACATGCGCCCATGATTCAAACGGAATCGCAATATCGCCGAGTTGCGTCATGCAGCCGCGAAAGACCGTGCCATGTCTTTCAGCCAGCCACTTCTTGGCCACCGCGCCCGCGGCTACCATGGGCGCTGTCAGGCGCGCCGAGGCCCGGCCACCGCCGCGCGGATCGCGCCGGCCATATTTGTGCAGATAGGTGTAGTCGGCATGGCCGGGGCGGAAGGTTTCCAGGATGTTGGAGTAGTCCTTGCTGCGCTGGTCGATGTTTTTTATCAGCAGGCAAATCGGCGTGCCGGTGGTCTTGCCTTCATGCACGCCGGAGAGGATTTCCACCGTGTCAGGCTCATTGCGTTGCGTGACATGGCGGCTGGTGCCGGGACGGCGCCGGTCCAGGTCACCCTGAATATCGGCCTCGCAAAGCGACAGGCCCGGCGGGCAGCCGTCAATCACGCAGCCAATGGCCGGACCGTGGGATTCACCAAAGTTGGTGACTGCGAAAAGGTTTCCGAAGGTATTGCCGCTCATGGGCCCGATTATCCCGGAAACGGCAACCTGCAAATCAGGCCTGGCTGGCCTGCTCGTCATCGGGCCAGTCGCGGATGTAGGCCTTGAGCATCTTGTTTTCGAAATTCTGGCTGTCCACCACGGTTTTCGCCACGTCGTAAAAACTGATCACGCCCATCAGCATTTTGCGGTTCATCACCGGCAAGTAACGCGCATGGCGATCCAGCATCATGCGGCGCACTTCGTCCAGTTCGGTCTCGGTGGTGCAGCTGAGCGGGCAGTCGTCCATGGCCTTGCGCACCAGCGTGGTACCAATCTCGCCGCCATTTCTTACAATGCAGAGGATCACCTCACGGAAGGTCAGCATGCCGACCAGATCGCCATGTTCCATGACGACCAGCGAGCCGATATCCTTCTCGGCCATGATTTGGACCACCTTGGCCAGTGGTTCCTCAGGATGAACGGTGTAAAGCTCGTTGCCTTTCACCCGCAGAATGTCAGAAACCTTCATCAATTTCTCCTCGATTGTTGCGTCATTGTTTCTCCGCGACCGAACTACGGAAATTTCGGTTTAAATATAGCCTACAACCCATCGGCTGCCGCTAACGGTTACCCGGGCTTACCGCTTTGATCCTGCTTGAATCCCAAATCGGGCCTGAATAAACTCTGCTGCCCTGTTGCAGCATCCTGTATTGGAGACAAACCCATGCCCGGCTACCCTGATCCCGGCTTTGACACCCTGGCGCTGCACGCAGGCGCGGCTCCCGATCCGGCCACGGGCGCACGCGCCGTGCCGATTCACCTCACCACTTCGTTTGTCTTTGAGTCCAGCGAGCATGCCGCCAGCCTCTTTAACCTGGAACGCGCGGGGTATGTCTATTCACGCATCAGCAACCCCACCAACGCGGTGCTGGAACAACGCGTATCGGCGCTCGAAGGCGGCATCGGCGCGATTGCCACTGCCAGCGGCCAGGCCGCCCTGCATCTGGCCATTGCCACGTTGCTGGGCGCCGGCTCGCACATCGTGGCCAGCAACGCGCTGTATGGCGGCTCGCAAAACCTGCTGCATTACACGCTGCCCCGTTTCGGCATTGAAACCACGTTTGTGAAACCAGGCGACCTGGACGCCTGGCATGCTGCCGTGCGGCCCACAACCAGACTGTTTTTTGGCGAAACCGTCGGCAACCCGGGGCTGGACGTGCTCGACCTGCCCGCCGTGTCGGCCATGGCGCATGAGGCGGGCGTGCCGCTGCTGGTGGACTCGACGCTGACCTCGCCATGGCTGATCCGGCCGTTCGAGCACGGCGCTGATCTGGTTTATCACTCGGCCACCAAGTTTCTCAGCGGCCATGGCACCGTGATCGGCGGCATTGTCGTCGATGGTGGCAGCTTCGACTGGGACGCCTCAGGCAAGTTTGCCGGGCTGACAGCGCCTTACGAAGGTTTTCACGACATGGTGTTCAGCGAGGAAAGCACCGTCGGCGCCTTTTTGCTGCGCGCACGCCGCGAAGGCCTGCGCGACTTCGGCGCCTGCATGAGCCCGCACACTGCCTGGCTGATTTTGCAGGGCATTGAAACCCTGCCGCTGCGCATGGCGCGCCATATGAGCAACACTGAAAAGGTGGTCGAATTTCTGGCCGGCCAACCGCTGGTGGCGCGCGTCGGCCATCCCATGCTGGCGTCACACCCCAGCCACGCGCTGGCAAAAAAACTGCTGCCGCGCGGCGCGGGTTCGGTGTTCAGCTTTGACATCAGGGGCAGCCGTGCGCAAGGCAAGGCCTTTATTGATTCGCTCAAGCTGTTCAGCCACCTGGCCAACGTCGGCGACTGCCGCAGCCTGGTGCTGCACCCGGCCAGCACCACCCATTTCCGCATGAGCGACGAAGCGCTACTCGGAGCTGGCATCACGCAGGGCACGATACGCCTGAGCATCGGGCTGGAAGACCCGGATGACCTGATCGATGACCTCAAGCGCGCGCTCAAGATGGCCGGGAAATGTTGACCCCCCCTGAGCCGGCCTGCGGCACGGAAAAGCCGGTTCCGCGGTGGCCGCTTGAAGGGAGTCCGGCATGCAGGCAAACCGTCCATTCACGAACTGGAAACATCATCATGGAGTTGATCGTCAACGGCGCCAAGACCTATTGCTACACCGGCGGCAAACCCTTTGATGCCGCGCAACCGAGCGTGGTTTTCATTCACGGTGTGCTTAACGACCACAGCGTCTGGATCCTGCAGAGCCGCTACCTGGCCCACCACGGCTGGAACGTGCTCGCGGTCGATCTGCCGGGCCACTGCCGCAGCGCGGGAGATGCGCCAGCCACGGTGGAAGAAGCAGCGGACTTTATCATGGCGCTGCTCGATGCGGCAGGCGTGCCAAAGGCCGCGCTGGTCGGCCATAGCTGGGGCTCGCTGATTGCGCTCGAAGCCGCGTCAAGGCTCAACGGGCGCATCAGCCACCTGGTGCTGGTTGGCACCGCCTTTCCGATGAAGGTGTCGCCAGCGCTGCTCGATGCGTCGCTGAATGAACCCATGAAGGCGCTCGCCATGATCAACGTGTTCTCGCGCAGCACGCTGGCACCGCCGCCCTCGGCGCTGGGCGCGGGCACCTGGGTCTATGGCCTGAGCATGGCGCTGGGCCGCCGCGTGCTCGCCAGCAACCCCGGCGTCAATTTGTTTCATCGTGGCTTCAAGGCCTGCGACAACTATGCGAATGGCGAGGCGGCCGTTCAGGCCATCACCTGCCCGGTGCTGTTTGTGCTGGGCACGCAAGACCAGATGACGCCGCCCAAGGCCGCGCAAGGGCTGATCAGCGCGGCACGCAACGCCGGCAAGAGTGTGCAGATCGCCAGCCTGGCGGTCGGACATCACCAGATGACCGAAGCGCCGGACGATACGCTGTTTGCGCTGCGCGACTTCCTCGGGAGCACCAGAACGTAGCAAGCCGGCGGCTGCCAGTTGGTCCCGATGCGCCGGTGCAACGGGCACCATGGCCGGACTCTGGCGTGAAGCAGTGCCTGATCAACGTTTGAGCAGCACTTTCAGCGCGTTTTGCATGCGTCGCGCGCTGCCAGCGTCAAAATCGGCGGCCAGTACCCTGGCGGCATCCTGACTCCAGGTTTCCAGCGGCGCGGGGGCATTGCGCCGCGTCAGCAGTTGCAGTTGCAGCATGCGGCGGGCACTGAGCTGCTCGGCCGGCGTGGGCAGCTCGGCGGCAATTTCCAGGCGCAGCAGCGCCTCGGGGGCCTGGGCGGCATCCTTGGCAGAAGGCGCGCTGAGCGCCTGCGCCCAACTTCCGCGCACCGCCGGCGTGACCTGCTTGCCGAGTTCCTGCGCGCCCGGGAGTTGGGCCGGATCACGCTTTTCCCAGGCGCTCAGCAAATGCGTCAGCACTTCACCATGGGCCTGCACGGCGAGCTTTTTAAGCGCCTGGTTGGCCGCGTCGAAGGCTTCACGCTGGGCGCGGAAAGCGGCATCCCCCAGGCGCGGGCCGCGCTCTTCATGGGCGGGGCGCTCGCTGAAGCGATCGCCCCGGTTGTCGCGGGCGCCGCGGCTGTCGCGCTCGCTGCGCTCGGGGCGGTAAGGCTCGAACTTATTGTCGGTGCTCAGGCGTGGGCCACCGGGCTTGCCGCCCGGGCGTGAATCCTTGCGGTCGCCAAATTTGCCGCCACGGCCTGCGCTCGCGGGTTCGGCCTTGCGCATACCCGGGCGGTCGTCGCCGCGCCTGGCCACGACCGGCCTGGCGGCCGGCTTGGGCGCTGGCGCAGGTTCGGCCGCCACGGGTACGGGTTCTGCCGCGTCAACCGACTCCGCCGCAGCCGCCCCAGCGGTGGCAACCGCCACTTCGGCAGGAGTCTCCATTGCTATTGTTTCAGTAGCTTGCTGTGCAGGTGGTTCTTGGGCTGGCGTCTTATTTGGTTCAGAAATTGGCGCTGGCTCAACAGCCTGCACCGGCGCGGCCACGGGCACCTGTCCGCGAACAATCGCCTCCAGCGCCTTGGCTGCCACATGGATTTTCTGCACATCGCCGCTGGCGGTTGCAGCCTCAACCGCTTTGGCCGCTTCGAGCACCATGCGGTCGTATTCGCCCAGCGCGGCAGCGGCTTTTTCACGCTCGGCAGTCTTGCGCTGAAACGCGTCGTCAATCGGCTTGCGAAAGGCGTCCCAGAGCTTTTGCTCCTGCTTGCGCTCAATCGGCACGCTCTGCGCCTCGTGCTGCCAGCGCTGCTGCAGCGACTTGACCGCATCGATGTGCAATTGCGGCTCGGCGCCCAGCACCTGCGCTTCCTCGATCATGGCCTTGCGGCGCGCCAGGCTATCGGCACGCGCGGCCTTCAGCGCGGCATCAGCGGCGTCCATGGCAGCTTTCCAGGCTGGCTGGATTTCAGCAAAGGCCTTTTCGCCAAGGTGGCCGGCCGCCGTCCATTTCGTGACAAACCCGTTCAGGCTGCGAATGTGGTGCTTCCAGTCGGTGTTGCCCTGATTCGCTTCGCTCCACGCCAGCACCTCATCAATCAGGACGCGCCGCTCGGCCTTGACGGCTTCGGTCTGCTCCTTGACCTTTTCGAGCCACGCTTCAACCACTTTGTGCGCTTCGTTGCAGGCATCGTCAAAACGCTTCCACAGAGCATGGTTGGGGGTGCCGCCCTGGTCGCTGGTCTTCCACTGCTCGCGCATCGCGCGCAACGCTTCCTGCTGCTTGCGACCGCCCATCGGGTGCGCCACCAGCGCTTCGGCCTTGGCCACCAGTTCATCGCGAATCTGGTCGGCGCGCCAACGCTGCCAGCCCTCAAGCTCGCCCGCGGCGGTCAGGGCAGCGTGGGCCGCTGCTTCGAGCGTGCCGTCGATATGGCGGATGTGCTCCTTGAGCACCTGGCGCAACTCGGCGGCCACCTTGGGCGTAGCCTTGCCGTGGCCTTCGGTGACCTCGTGCTCAAGTTTTGCCAGCGCCGCCTGCACAATGGCCGTGGCCTTCTCGCGCATTTCCTTCAATAGCGCAGGGTCGATCCTGACCTTGGGCGCTCGCGCAGTTTGCTCGCCAGCGCCCTCCTCGCCTGGCGCCGCCACACCGCGCGCCGTGCGCAACTCGTCGGCCCACACCGGCACCGCGGGCAAGGGGGCAGCGGCATCTTCAGCGGCCTTGACGGCCACGGCCAGCGCGCCCTGAAACGCATCCCAGACCGCCAGCAACTGGCTGCGGGAGGCGTCGAGCAATGGCGGAAACCTGGCATCGACGCTGGACCAGTTGGCATCCTCGGCAATCTCACTGGCCTGGGCCTGCCAGTGCGCCACATCAGCGCGCAAGGTTTCCAGCGCCGCCTCGGCATCGCGCCATGGCTTGATCGACAGCACCTCGAGGCGCTGCGCGATCAACACGGCGGCTTCGCGCTGCACCTGGGTCCGGTGCTGCAGGTCTTCAATGGTTTTCACGCGCTCGGCCAACTGCACTTTCAGGCTGGTCAGGGGCTCTTTCGACAAAGGGGCGCCCGCTTTGGCGGCGTCGCGCTGCCAGGCCAGCGCATCGGCCAGATTGAGCTTGGGCAAAGCCAGCAGGGCCTGCGCCCTGGCGGCCCATTCGGCAGCGACGACCTCCTGCCCCTTGGCGCGCTTGATCTCGTCGAGTTTTTCCTTCAGCGGCTTGGCGGCGCCCTTGTCGCGATTGGCCAGGTCCTTGAAGACCCCGGCCATCTGCTCGGGCGTGGGCCCGGTAGCCAGCCATTGGCGAATGCGCGCGGCCCGCTCGCCCGAGGTGGGCGCCGAAAATGCGCCGCCGGTCAGGCCGTCCAGCGGATGGGCTTCAGCGCCTTTGGCGGTGCCCGACTTTACGGCAGGGGCGCCGGCTGCCGTGGTTTCGGCTTTGGAAGACTTGGACATGGGAAAGCGGAACATAAATATAACCATCGTTTCGAAAAAAAGCAGCCTGGGACAGCACGTAAACCGGATGCTCGCCGCGATAAAGCAGGCGCGGAACAGTGAGTCTGCCAACAGGGGACATTCGGGCCATGGCTTGCAAGGCCCGGATACCCTCAGCTCTGGGGAATTAAAGCAACCTTGGTATTTTCGCTGTTTTTAGGGCATTGCCAAATTAAGTTCCGCGCGCGGTGTCCATTTGGCCTGCGGCGCCACAGCTTTGAAGGCCCCTAGAAAGAGCCGTTCGGGCGGCAGACCACGCGATGCCAGGTAATCCTTGACCGCCATGCCGCGCTGCAGCGCCAGCTCACGCATGTCGTCATCGCTGACCTTGATGCTGGCCAGCAGCAGCTTTTCCATCTCGGGCACGGGCTGGTCCTTGGCCAAGCCAATCAGATTGCGCGGCTTCGGAATGTCGGCGCGTTGATAGACCTCCTTGAGCAACGCCGGGTATTGCGCGGGGCTGACGCTCACATCGTCGGCTTTCATTCCTTCCCTGACCATCTGGCGGCGTTTCTCGGCGCGCACAAGTTCGCCCAGCCGCTCGCGTTTGAAAGCCTCGCGTTCAATTTCCAGGCTGCTGGTGCCGACCACCGTGAGCCTGAGCGCGGGCCGTTCGACCAGCGCCTTGGCCACCTTGTCGAGTCCGGCTGTCGCCTCGGCGGACAGCTGCGCGCTGCCCGCCGGAAAGCCGACCATGCTCAGTTCCTCACCGCCGCCGCCCAACGCATGGGCCAGCAGGCTGAATGGCGCGGTGATGGCCTTGCCGATGACGTTGAGAATCACCTTGATGATGATGGGCCCGAGGCTGAACTGAGGATCGTTCAGCGAGCCGCTGATGGGCAGGTCGAGGTCAATCACGCCGTTGCGGTCGGCCAGCAAGGCGACCGCCAGCTTGACCGGCAGGCTGGCCGTCGAACCTTGCACTTTGTCGCCAAAGCTGAGCTGGTTCAGGACCAGCTTGTTGGTAGCGGTGAGCCGGCCGTCGGGCAGCACGACGTAGTTCACGTCAACGCTAAGCTTGCCGCGTTCGATGCCATAGCCCGAGTACTTGATGGCATAAGGCGAGAGCGGCGGCAGTTCCAGATCGCGCACCTTGCCCTTGATGTCGAGCGCCAGCGGTTTGGCCAGCGGATTGAGCTTGCCCACAATCTCCAGCGAGGCCGTGCCCTCGGCCTTGCCGCGCAGCTCCAGGTCGGCCATGGCGGGTGCGCCCGCCGTGCCGGAGCCCGGGGTGCCGGGCGCGACTGACGAAAACGCACTGAGCTTGCCGGTCAGCTCGCTCAGGTCGGCCGAATAGTTCGGTTTGATAAAGCGATCCGAGAACTGGACCTTGCCATTGATCAGGCTGACCGGGCCAAAGTTGACGATGGGCTGCGGCCCGGCGGGCGTTGCCGTCGTCACCGGAGCGGCCGATGTCGTGACGCTGCCACTGGTCACGGCGAGCGCCCCCTTCGCAGCCGCAACTTGCAAGTCTTTCCCGGTGTTTACCCCCGGCACACGGTCGCCTTCTGCTATTGTTTTGGAAGCTTCAGCACTTGGGGAGGTCGAGGCCGACCCATCCGCCGCATCGCCCGGCACGGCGGGTTTGAGCAAATCCTGCAGGTTGATGCGACCATCGGGCATGATGATGACGCGCGCAAAAAAGTCGGTCAGCACCGTCTCCCTGACGTCCACCCGCGTTGCCCTGGCTGGCTCCGCCACGACCTTCAGGCCGCGTACATTGAGCGTTTTCCAGGCCAGCAGCTCTTCGCTGGGCACCAGGCTGTTGGCCTTGAATTCTTCCAGCGCCACGTCGCCGGCCACCTGCGCCTGCGGGCCAGCCGCTGTTTCACGGTAAGCCACGCGGCCCCTGAAGCTGGCGTCAGCGCGCAGCAAGTCGATATTGAGCGCCCCGCCAAAGTAGGCCTCGAAGGCCTGAACAGGCAGCCGGCTCAGGTCCAGCTGGCCGCGGGCCTGCAATGGCGCCAGTCCCAGGCTGCCTTTGAAATCCACCTTGCCGGGCTGAAACCGGCCCGTCGCCAGACGCAGCGACGCCGACAGCGGCATGAGCTTTGCGCCCTGCGCCTTGCCGGATGGCTGGTCATCGAGCACCAGTCCTCCCAGTCGGGCCTTGGCGGCGCTGACCTCAAAGGCCACCGGCTTGGTGCCCGCCTTGTCTGAAAACGACAGGGCCCCGCCATCGAGTTCCACGTCGTTGATGGCCACCGCCCACGACGGCGTACCGGCTTTGGCGCCGGCTTTTGAAGCGGCAGGCGCTGGACTGGCCAACCCGGGTGCCACCAGCCAGCGCTCGTACATCCAGCGCTTTTCGGCGTCGCGCTCCACCGTGGCCCTGGGCTGGAGGATCTGCATTTTGGCGGCCTTGAAGGACTGGCCCGGCACGTCGATGTCGACCTGCGCCAGTGCCATCTTTTTGACGGACACCAGCGAGGTTTTTCCTTGTGCCAGCAGCACATCGGTCACGGCAATTTCCGGCGCGATGATTTGCAGCGCCTGCCGCCTGCCTGCCGCGCCGGCCTGCCAGTTCACCGCCAGCTGGGCATCGAGCCGGCCATTCAGCGCAGGCAGCAAGAACTGGCCGACATATTTTTCGGCCATATTCAGCGGCCAGGCCGCAACCGTTGCGCTCACCTGGGCCGCCTGGTCGGTTGCAGTGCCGCTGAAACTGATCAGCGCCGGGGCAGACGGGAGCCCGGGCTGAACGGCGCTGGCCGCGGCTTTACCCGGCGCCGTTGCACTGGCCGGCGGCGGTTCCAGTCCCAGCGAGCCGGTGAACTGCATGGGAGCGCCAGCCGCAAATGGCATGGCAATCGCCGAGGCATTGAGCGCCAGTCCGGTCAGCCGGATTTGCGCCGGCGCGGGCAGAGTCTCATCCAGCCAGTTGACGCGGCCACCGCGCACTGCCACCTTCGCCACCTGCACTTTCCAGGGCGTCGCGGCGGCAGTCTTCACGGCCGGTGCCGGGGCGCTCGCCGGGCCAGGCGCCGCTTGCACTTGAGATTCAGGGTCTTTTTGGCCTGTAGCCTTTGCTTTACCGCTGTCAGTAGCTACATTTTTTGTAACAATCTGGCTGGCGGGCGGCATCAGGTTGAGCTGCCCGGCCCGGTCCCGCGTGACCGACAGCGTCGGCGCTGTGAGTTCCACGGCCGAAAGCTTGACGAACTGTTCCAGTGGGCGCACGTCGTCCAGGGTGAGCTGCAATCGGTCAAAGGCCAGCAACTCGCGCTCCGGCACCGGTGCTGCACCCGGGCTTGCACCTCTTGTATCCAGCAGCCTGACCTTGTCCGCCGTGACCGTTCCGGAAATCCTCAGCGCCGTGGCCGGCGTCTCTTCAAATGCCACCCTGATATCGGAATTCAGCACCGCGCCTTGCAGCCTGTAAGGCAGGCTCTTTGGCCAGTACGCCAGATAAGGGGCCAGGTCGAGGTTACGCAGCGTGATGTTCGCGTCGGTCTTGTGGGTCTGCGCAAACGGGGTGCCAACGGCGGCAGAGTCAAACCTGCTGCCATTGAGCGTGAAGGACAGGCGCGGCGCGGTCTTGATCTCGCGCTGCGATTTGAGATTGCTCAGGAACGGCACGGAGATGTTCAGGTCGCGCAGCTCGTAAGTCTTGTGGACCGACTGGTCGATAAAGTCGAACTGCCCGCCGCTGAGCACCAGGTTGTAGAGGGAAAACCGCTGCGGCTTGCCAGCAGGCTGCTCCCCGCTTGTCTTGAAGCGGTCCAGAATGTCATCGATGTCGTAGCGCCCGTCACCCAGGTGGGTCAGCGATACCACCGGATCCTCGACACGAATCGCATCAGCCACCGGCGCCAGCCGCAGCAGGGACTCCAGTTCGGCATCCATATAGAGGCGCCTGATCCTGAGTTGGGGTGCCGATTGGGCGGCTGGCTGCGCAGTGCCGGGCGCTGCTGCCGGCTTGCCCGCCGGTCCTGGCGCAGTGTTCTTCGCGATCACCAGGTCATTGAGGGTGAGCTCCAGCGACCACGGCTTGAAATCCACCTGGCCGAGCGTGACCTGCCGGCCGAGCTTTTCAGAGGCGATCTTCTGGAGTTGCCACTTCAGGATGGGAGGCACTGCCGCATAGGCCAGCAACCACAGCAACAACCAGACGCCGACAGTCCAGGCCGCACGGCGCTGCCAGCGACGTGACCGGAGCACGCTGTTTGCCTTGGCCGGAAGCGATCGCGCAAAATTCCATCCTGCTTTCTCTGGTTCATTTCCATGGGCTGACATAGACAACGAGTTTTTAGCACTCTGGCTGAAACGTCAATGCCTGTTTGAAGAAACCGTTACCCAAAAAAGCAAAAACCCCGATCAGTTTGATGATCGGGGTTGACAGCGGGTGTTTATGCCCATGCCGTCGGGGTTCGCAAAGGAGAGAGTACTCGTCTCACAGTGCGGTGGGAGCAAGTGATTGCTTCCAGTTATGCCGGGGTTGGCTACCCAGCTGACGCCTGAATTGATCAGGCAATTGCAGATTAACCCTTTGCTGCCACCCAGGCAAGCCCATATTTCCAATCGGGCCGGCTGATCTGATTGCTGTTCTCTTGGGGCGGCCGTCGCGCCAGATCAGGCCGGCAAGCCCTGCCCGTGAACTTTACCTGGAGGCGTGCCTCAAAAACAGGCGATCAACCGCCTTGTTCTGGTTGTTTTGCCATAAAACAGACTTTTACAGTCTAAATATAATATAACAAATTAATTCCTTATTATTGACAGGTTATTTGTCAGACTAATAGAATCGCGCCAGTCCCCCAAATACTAGGGACAACCCGAATACGTTGCCGAACCCGGTAGCGTCAACGAAAGGTCCACACGCACAAGGCAGCATGCCTTGGTTTGATGGCGACCCAATCAACGCCTTCCAGGCCTTATGAGCCCGGTATGCATGGAAAGGAGTGCTATGACAGCGCTAACCAACTTCGATTTCGACCTGGAGCCTGGCTTGCGGTTGAAGGCAAATCTGAAAAAAGCACGCGTCAGGATTGTCAGGATTGCCGGTGACATCACCCAGGGGTTCATCGAGATCACACACAGCAGCTTTGCCTTGGTCGGGCTGGCCGTCGTGTTTGTGATGATCACCCTGATGGCCCGGCCTGACCTGCGCGAAGCTGGCGAACTCAAGCTCATGAGCTGGCTGCAACAGCGCCAGGAGGCGGTGATCGGCTTGACCGAACCCGCGTTTACCGAACCCACCGCCGTAGAACGCGCCACGGCGTCGAACCCGAAAGACCTGCCATCGGCCCAGGCAGCGGTGGCTTACTGGCTCAGCAAAAAATATAGCGTGGCACCCGAACCCTTGAGTGTTCTGGTGGCGCAAGCCTTTGATATTGGGGAAAAAGCCAAGCTCGACCCCACCCTGATACTGGCCATCATGGCGATCGAATCGGGTTTTAACCCGTTTGCCCAAAGCCAGGTTGGGGCGCAGGGCCTGATGCAGGTCATGACCCAGGTGCATCGCGATAAATATGACAATTTCGGTGGCAAGCTGGCCGCTTTTGACCCGGTGACCAACCTGCGCGTGGGCGTCAAGGTGCTGCAGGAATGCATCACGCGCGCCGGCTCAATTGAAGGCGGCCTCAAATACTACGTCGGAGCGGCCAACATGGAAGACGACGGCGGCTACGCCGGCAAGGTGATGGCCGAGCGGGCCCGCCTGCTGGCCGTGGTGGTTCGGGCCAAGCACCAGCCAGGCGCGCGCCTGTTCGGCTCGCCGGCTCCGA
>JAHFQQ010000273.1 GCA_023259235.1 Polaromonas sp.
AGCAGCTTTTTGAGCGATATGCACCAGACATCGACGACGCCCCTTCAATGCTCAAGCAAATCATCGAAGAGGCCCATATTGTCATCAAATTGACCGCAATATCCGCGGAACAGGAGCCGCATAGCACGCTGGCGGCGTTTCTGATTAACCCGGGCGGAGACTGCCACTGGGTGCATACCGGCGACTCCCGCATTTACCACTACCAAGGAAGCAAGCTGGTCCACAGAACGATGGATCACTCATATGTGCAAACGCTCGTCAACACGGGTGAGATTACCGAGGACGAGGCCAATATTCATCCCCAATCAAATATCTTGACGGGCTGCCTGGGCACCGAAGAAGGCCCTCCCATCACGCAGCACTTCATTCCAAAATTACGCCCCGATGACACATTGATGGCATGCAGCGATGGCGTCTGGCACTATTTCAGCACCAGCGAGATGGGGTCTGCACTATCGATGCTGTCACCTCGCGAAGCCACCGAATTCCTGATCCAGAAAGCCCGATCGCGCGCGCGCGGCGGCGGTGATAACCTGTCGCTGGTGGTTGTCAAATTCGAACCCCTGAGCTAGCGAACCAAAATACTTACTCAGGCAAAGGCAAGGATTTTGCGGGAGACTTGAGCCGCTTGAGTTGATCAGCGTCGTGTTGAATGCGCCGCTCTTGTGCTTGACTTTGGCGCTCATTGAATTTTCTGGCTTCCTCGACGGCAGCGGCCTGCCTGGCAGCCTGACTGCGGACCTTTTCCTGCTGGTCCCTCAACTTTCTGGTGGAAGCTTCGCTATTGGCTTTTTCTCTGGCCTGGAGTTTTTCCCGCTCATCGCGTTTATTTTGTTCCTTATCCAGCCGGGACCCGTAGTCATCGAGAGCGCTGGCGCGCCGGTCTGCTGCCTGCTGCTGATTTTCAATCGATATTTTTTTTTCGGCTTTCCCGATTCTTTCCGCACCCCGGTTTCTTCGCTCCTCATCATTGAGCGAAATTTCCTGCCGCCGCAGGTTGGCCATTGCTTCCCGTCGCCGGCTATTTACGCTGGCCAGACAGCTATTGACAAAGAATCTTTTGTAGCAGGCCGCGTCTTCCTCCAGAAAGCCAGCCTCAAGCCTGGCCCGCTCGGCGCCGATTTTCGCCCTGGCCGTCGCGATGGTGTCCGGCTGGGTCACCGACGATTCCGTTTGGGCACCGGCAAACACATTGAGTGTCACAAGGGAAAAGGCAATGAGAGACGGTTTCATGTCAGTGCAGTATCCACTTCCCGACGCTTCAAGGCCAGAAACTCAACCGACTGCATTTCGTGCAATCGCGAGACGGTGCGAACAAATTCGTGTAGCAGGGGCCCTTCTGTATATAACGCTTCAGGCGCCACGGCGGCCGACATGATCAACTTGACACCCCGGTCGTATAAAACATCCACCAGCCATGTAAAACGCCTGGCTTCTGATGCCATTCTGACTGGCATCTGGGGAACATCGCTCAACAACACGGTATGAAACTGGCTGGCTATCTCCAGATAGTCGTTTTGCGATCGCGGCCCGCCGCACAAGGTTTTGAAATCAAACCAGACTACGCCTCCCGCCTTGCGTCTGGCCATGATTTGTCTGAATTCGATCTGTAAAACCGGGCTTTCATCCGGCGACGCTGCCAGGCGGTCAAAAGTTTGCGCCATCCCGGTATCTGCCTCAGGGCCCAGCGGGGTATGGTATATCCTGGCTTGCTCCAAGGTGCGTATTCGATAGTCGGTGCCGTTCTCAACGCTGACAATTTCCATGCGGGCCTTCAGCAGTTCGATGGCAGGCAAAATGCGGTCCCGGTTCAGACCGTTGGGATAGAGATCATCGGGATGAAAGTTCGATGTTGCCACCAAACCCACACCATTTTCGAACAGGGCAGCCAGTAGCCGATAAAGGATCATGGCGTCGGTAATGTCTGCGATGTGGAACTCATCAAAACAAATCAATCGATGGCGCTTGGCAATGCGGACTCCCAGCTCGTCGAGGGGGTTCGCCGTGCCCTGCAGGCCCCGCAGTTCCCTGTGCACTTCGCGCATGAACTCGTGAAAATGAAGCCGGGTTTTGCGCTTGAGCGGAACCGCGCCATAAAAACAGTCCATCAGAAAGCTTTTGCCACGCCCCACTCCGCCATGCAGGTATACGCCACGCGGAGTATCTGGCCGGTTGATCAGCTTTTTCAAGGCGTTCGATCGCTGCCTCCTGAACGTCGCCCATTCGAACGCACAGCGCTCGAGCGCATGGATCGCACGCAATTGCGCCGGGTCACTTGCGTAACCACGCGCCGCAAGTTCCGCCTTGTAGGCCGAGCGCACCAGTTGCGTCACAAATTCATTGTCCGGGTCGTCAGAAATTCAAGGTGCGTTTGTCCACCGCCAACGCTGCTTCCTTGGTCGCTTCGCTCAGGGTTGGGTGCGCATGGCAAATGCGCGCAATGTCTTCGCTGCTGGCCCTGAATTCCATTGCCACTACGCACTCTGCGATCAGCTCACTGGCATAAGGTCCAATGATGTGCACCCCCAGAATCTCGTCAGTTGCCGCGTCCGCCAGCATCTTGACCATCCCTGTGGTGTCACCCAGGGCGCGCGCGCGTCCATTGGCCATGAACGGAAAGGTACCCGCCTTGCAAGCGCGTCCTTGCGCTTTAAGTTGCTCCTCGGTTTGTCCGACCCATGCAATCTCGGGATGCGTGTAAATCACCCAGGGAATGGTATTGAAGTTGACATGCCCATGCTGGCCCGCGATGCGTTCGGCCACTGCAACGCCTTCCTCTTCAGCCTTGTGCGCCAGCATTGGTCCGCGTACCACGTCACCGACCGCCCAGACATTGGGCAAATTGGTTCTGCATTCATCGTCGACCACAATGGCGCCACGGTCGTAGAGCTTCAGGCCTACTGTTTCTGGCTCGAGACCACGGGTGTTGGCTACCCGGCCTATCGAGACAATCAATTTGTCAACTTCCAGGGTCTGGGGCAGGCCTTTTCCATCAACATAGGCGACAGACACACCCTTTGTGCCCAATTTGATCTCGCCCACCTTCACACCAAGTTCAATTTTCAACCCCTGCTTTATAAAAGCTTTATGGCCTTCCTTGGCGACCTGTTGATCTACCGCTCCCAAAAACACTGGCAACCCTTCCAGGATGGTTACGTCGGCGCCAAGACGGTGCCAGACCGAACCCATTTCCAGCCCGATCACGCCCGAGCCAATCAGACCAAGCCTGCCGGGCACGGAACTGAGGCACAGCGCGCCTTCGTTCGAGAGGATGTTGACTTCATCAAAAGGGGTTCCTGGCAGCGCCCGTGCATTCGACCCTGTGGCCAAAATGATGTGTTTGCCGGAAATGGCTTCCTCGGAAGCGCCCGTCACCCTGATCACATAGGTGCCGTCTTTGGCGGCAACAAAAGAGCCACGCCCGTGAAAAAAAGTGACCTTGTTTTTCTTTAACAGGTAAGCGATGCCATCATTGTTCTGCTTGACGACAGCATCCTTGCGGCCAATCATTTTGGGGATATTGAGACTTATACCCTTCAGCTCAATTCCATGCTCGGCAAACTGGTGACCGGCCTGATCGTAATTTTCTGAAGACTGCAGCAGGGCTTTGGACGGAATGCAGCCAACATTGGTGCACGTGCCGCCCAGTGCCGGCCCGCCCTTGCTGTTTTTCCATTCATCTACACAGGCTACGCTAAAACCCAGCTGGGCCGCCCGAATGGCGGCAATGTAGCCGCCAGGACCACCACCGATGGCGATCACATCAAATTGCTTGGACATGTTTCTTCCAGTGAATTGGAGCAGGGCCGCCAGCCATTTCGCGGCTGTCAACCCCGGCAGGTTTAAATATCGAACAGCAGACGGGCTGGATCTTCCAGTGCCTCTTTCATCGCCACCAGGCCGAGCACCGCTTCCCGGCCATCGATCACGCGATGGTCATAGCTCATGGCCAGATAGTTCATCGGGCGTACCACAATTTGGCCATTTTCAACCACGGCACGGTCCTTGGTGGCGTGCACGCCCAAAATGGCAGACTGCGGCGGGTTGATGATCGGCGTGGACAGCATCGAGCCGAATACGCCGCCATTGCTGATCGAAAAAGTGCCGCCTGTCATCTCTTCGATGCCCAGTTTGCCGTCGCGCGCCTTGGCGCCATATTCGGCAATCTTCTTCTCAATATCAGCAAAA
>JAHFQQ010000034.1 GCA_023259235.1 Polaromonas sp.
AGCGCCGATTTGCCACCCACATGTAGGCCTTCAATGCAGCGCGTCAGCAGGATCAAGCAGGGATGCAACGCCAGCACATCGTTGGGCCGGCTGTAGACGCCGCGCACCAGCCGCGTCATCCAGCCTGCTCGCACGTAGTGGACCGCCAGGTCCGCCGAGATACCCCGGGCAGCCAAGTCCTCGGAGGTCAGCGGCGACCCAGGCGTCCAATGCAGGTAGAGTGAATTTAGTTTGGTTCGATTAATCGTAGCCATGCTGCGATATTTATCATAATTTAAAGATGACGGCAAGCTTTGTCCGATGGTTTCAATCATAATAAAACTACGATTCGATAAAATATATCAAGTTTCTGTTTGAGCCCGGATCGGTCCGTGAAGCCATTCCAATGGGCGTTCCGTAGCGCCAGGGTGGGGCTTCATGCAGCCGCGACCTTCGTTCGAGACTGCAACGCGCTGCCCGTTGGCGGATGCTCGCCGCGCTCAATGTCATGAACGGTGCGGTGCTGGCCGGGTGCAAACCGCGCCACCGGCATCAGCAGCGGATTCCTGCGTGCCATCGATTTGGCCCGTGCCAGCCGAGCGGACATTCACGTTTAAACTGCAACCGATGGGGTGAATATTGGATGGCAGACTGGTCAAGTTTGGATGGAAATCAACAGGCCGCTTCAAGTCGTTTGGATGACGCCTCCGCCCAACTCAACGGACCCCCCGTTTTCATACCCGGATGCGACAAAGATTTGGTGGGATTCGGTGAATCGGCGTGGGACGACGAAGGTCGCCGCAGACCGCGCCAATGCTGGATTTGTGGCACTTCCTGATACGTTATGATGGTGTCCACCTGTAGCCATCCACTACGCCAAAGATGTGTTTTAGACCGTCCAGTACAGTACTAAAAACATCCCTAAAAGCCCCGATCTACGGGGCTTTTTTGTTTTCGTCCAGCGTGGGGGTATTGCAAGCCGAGTCCTTTTGTGGACATCTTCACGAAATGTCCTGTTCAGAGGCATTTCATTAAGGGCTTACCCTATGAACGGCGGAAGTATTTAACCTTGATACTGATTGATACGTTTTGTAGCTTCCTCCGGGGGTAACAATGTTTAATTTTTTCAAACGTGCAGCCATTCCGCGCGTGAAGCCAAAGCCTCGCGAAGCTGTGACGAGGTCCGGTGCGTCGCTGATACCGGCAGAACCCGCGCCGCTTCCCCAGGTGCTTGAAGGGAACGACGAGTCAGACTGGGCCATGTGGGAGGATTCGGTGGCTTTTCTCGACAGTCATATGCAGCCCTTGACTGCATCGGAAACGGTGTACCTGAGAGAGGAAGGCAGGCCGAGCCAGTTCCAGGACATCGACCCTTTTTCTTCGATTGGCAAGAGGCACGGTTAGCGGCGGCCTTTCAGGACAGGTTTCTGGAGATTTGAACGCATCAGGAAGCGCAAAAATCCGGCATTTATGCGGGATTCAGCGCAAGATACTGGAGAAGCCCACCAATAAGCGCCATGCGCACACCCGGTTGCAACTTCCTCGTGGGTGCTACCAGAGCAATCTCAGTAACTGTCCTGAAGCGGAGCCGGTCGCCATTTGGCCAGGCGGTTTTCGACCAGGGTCATGGCGTATTCCGCGGCGAGCGCCACCACCATGATGATCAGGATGGCGGCATACATGCCGGCCGCATCAAACGAACCCTTGGCAATGTTGATGAGCAGGCCGATGCCGTAGCGCGCGCCGACAAACTCACCGACGATGGCGCCGACGATGGCAAAGCCGAAGCTCACATGCAGCGAAGCGAAAATCCAGCTCATGGCCGAGGGGATGATCACCGAGCGAGTCAATTGCCAGTCCCTGGCGCCCAGGATCTGGGCGTTGGCCAGCAGGTTGCGGTCGGCTTCCCGCACGCCCTGGAAGGCATTGGAAAAGACCACGAAAAAAACCATTACGAATGACAGCGCGACCTTGGAGGTCAGCCCGAGGCCGAACAGCATGATGAAAATCGGCGCCAGCACCACTCGGGGAACCGAGTTGAAAACCTTGATATAGACTGAGAAAACGTCGGACAGCATGCGGTTGCGGCCCAATGCAATGCCGGCGATGATGCCGGCAATGGAGCCGCTGAAGAAGCCGAGCAGCGACTCTTCCATGGTGACCCACAGGTGGTACCAGAGCGAGCCGTCGGCGGTGCCTTCGGTCATCCATTCATACAGCCGCAAGACCACCGCTGAAGGCTTCGAAAAAAAGAATTCATCGATCAGTCTGGTGCGGGTCAGCAGTTCCCAGCCACCCAGAAAGACCACCAGAATGAAGTAGCGCCAGAAGTAGACGGCCTGCTTGCGTTTGCGCGCCGCCTGCACTGCCGCGGCTTCGATTTCGGCATCGGAGGTGCCGGGCTGGAACAGGATGCCGGAAGAAATTGTGGTGTCGGTCATGATGATTTGCCTCAGGCTACCATGGCTTCCTGGCGGGCCGCGCCGCGCTGCACCTCATCGCGCAGGTCTTCCCAGATGGTGCGGGAAATATCGATGAAGGCCTGGTCGTAGCGAATTTCGCTGACAACGCGGGGGCGCGGGAGGTCGATGGCGTAAACCGACTTCACGGTCGCCGGACCGGCCGTCAGCACATACACCTTGTCGGCCAGGGCAATCGCTTCTTCGAGGTCATGCGTCACGAAAACGACAGATGCCATGGCCTGGGACCAGAGCTGCAGCAACTCCTCGTGCATCAGGACGCGGGTCTGCACGTCGAGCGCGGAAAACGGCTCGTCCATCAGCAGGATCTGCGGCTCATTGATGAAGGTCTGCGCCAGTGAGACACGCTTGCGCATGCCGCCGGAGAGCTGGTGCGGGTATTTTGATTCGTGACCCGAGAGATTGACGCGTTCCAGCCAGCGTCGCGCACTGTCGTAGGCCTGGCTTTTGGGGATGCCGCGAAACAGCGGCCCGGCCACCACGTTGTCGATCACGCTGCGCCACGGAAATAGCGCATCGGTCTGGAAGACGAAGCCGATGCCCGGGTCGATGCCGGTCACCGGCCCGCCCATCACGCGCACTTCGCCGCTGGACGGCCGGGCCAGGCCGGTGATCAGATTGAGCGTCGTCGATTTGCCGCAGCCAGTGGGGCCGACCACGGCAACGAATTCGCCGCGCGCGACCGTCATGTTGAAATCGCGCAGCGCGGTCATGGACTTGCCATCCGGTGTGACAAAGCGCCGGCCGACATTGATCAGCTCAATCGCCGGGCTCTGGGTCGAGGGGTTTTCTGGCATGAAATGATCCTTAAGTCAGGGCGCGATCTGGCATGAATAGCGTGGATGCGCCGGCCACGTCCCGCCCCGGCGCATGCGGCGGCCCATGCCCGAGGTTTACCGGGCGTTTTTGACAAACTCGGTGGTATAGGTTTTCGACAGGTCAACCGTCTTGCCCTTCACGTTTTTTGAAAATCCGGAAAGCACCGCAAGCACGGTCTCGGGGCCGCCTGCCGGCATCACGCCATCGGATGTGAACATGCCTTTGCCGTCATTGAGCGCCTTGATGTAGCCTTCCTTGTCGCCGACGTAGAAATCTTTCGGCATTTTTTCAGCGATCTCGGCCGCGCTGTGCGTGTGGATGAATTTCAGGGTCTTGACGAAGGCGTTGGCCAGCTTCTGGACCGTGGGCTTGTTCTTTTCAACCCATTCGGTCGGCATGTAGAGCGAGGCTGCCGGATAGGTGCCGCCCAGCGCCTCTTTGGTTTTTTCAATCGTTCGCATGTCAATCAGCACCCGCGCTTCACCGGTCTTGAGCAGGCGGGAGATGGTCGGCTCGGTGGTCATTCCCGCCTGAATCTTGTCTTGCTGCATCGCCGCGATGAAGGTGGTTCCGGCGCCCACGGGAAGGGTGGAAAACTCGCTGAGCGGAACGCCGGACTTGACCATCAGGTACTGGCTCAAAAAGTTGGTGGACGAGCCCAGCCCCGTCACACCCAGGCTTTTCCCCCTGAGGTCCGCCATGGATTTAATTTCGGTGTGCTTGTTCGACACCAGCTCGACTTCGCCCGGCGCCTGGCTGAACTGCACCACGGATTCCACATACTTGCCCTTGGCCTGCAGGTCCACGCAGTGGTCGTAAAAACCGACAACGCCCTGCACGGCGCCAGCCAGCATGTCGTTTTCAGCATTTACGCCAGCCCCTTCATTGAGCAGTTCCACATCCAGCCCTTCAGCCTTGAAGTAGCCCAGCCCTTCGGCCAGCTTGGCCGGCAGGTAAATCTGCTTTTCGTAGCCGCCGATCATGATGGAAACCTTGTCGGCCGCAAATGCGGCGGGAATGCTCAAGAGCGTTGCGGCTAGCGCTGCGGAAGTCAGTATTGCGCGGCGGGTTGTCTTTGCGTTCATGGCATCTCCTGTTGGGGTGAGGGCAGGTTGAAAAATGATCGATCCTCGGGAACGATTGGCGCTAGCGTAATTGGCCGCAGCTTTCGGTTTGCTTTCAGTTTGGCGCGATTAGGGAAAGTACGGGGGTGGTGAGGAGCATGCGGGCCCGGCCCCTCCGTAGTATGGTTCCGGTCATGCGAATTTTGCTGGTTGAAGACAACAAGGTGCTGGCCGACTGGCTCTGTCGCGCGCTGCGCCAGGATCATTACACCGTGGACTGGATTGACAACGGCGCGGACGCTGATTTTGCGCTGCGCAGCGAGTCCTACAGCCTGGTCATCCTGGATCTGGCGCTGCCAAAGCTGGATGGCCGGGAGGTGCTCAAGCGCCTGCGCGCGCGCAATGGCGCCACGCCGGTCCTGATCCTGACGGCCAACAACACGATTCAAAGCCGCGTCAGTGAGCTCGATCATGGCGCTGACGACTACATGGCCAAGCCATTCGAGGTCGAAGAGCTCGAAGCGCGGATTCGCGTGCTGCTGCGGCGCTCGTCGAAGCTGGTCAACCCGCTGGTTGTTTGTGGTGACCTGCGGTACGACACCAACACGCGGGAATTTTCAGTGGCCGGCAAGCCGCTCGCGCTCACCCCGCGCGAGCATGCGGTGCTGGAACTGCTGATTGCCCGGGTTGGCATTACCGTTTCCAAGCAGGCGCTGGCGCAAAGCCTGTTTTCCATGGATGAGGGGGTCTCGCCCGATGCCATCGAAATCTACGTCCACCGCCTGCGCAAGAAACTTGAGCACAGCGTTGTCAGCATCGTGACGCTGCGCGGTCTGGGCTATCTGATGCGGGAAATGGCTGATGCGCCATAGCCTGCGGCTCCGGTTGCTGGCCTGGGTGCTGGTGCCGCTGGCCAGCGCGGTGGCGGTTGACGGCTGGATCAGCTACCGCAATGCACTGGACACCGCCTCGGTGGTGCAAGACCAGTTGCTGTTGGGTTCGGCCCGTACCATCGCAGAGCAGATCCGGTTTGAAGACGGCTCGTTCCAGAGCCAGATTCCGCCGGCGGCGCTGGAGCTGTTCCAGTCGAGTCAGCCCGACCGGATTTATTACCGGGTCACCACCGCCGCCGGCCACCTGTTGTCGGGTTATACCGATCTGGCCAGGCCACCGGTGGCGCTGCAGGCTGAAACGCCCTATTTCTTCAATGGCTCGATGCGCGCGGCACCAGTGCGGATCGTGGCGTTTTTGCAGCCCGTGATCGGCAATCCGGGCGCCAGTCCGGTCATGGTGGAAGTGGCGCAAACCCTGCACGGGCACAGCCAGTTGGCCAACAGCCTGTGGCTTCATTCGGTACGCCAGCAACTGCTGATTCTGGCGCTTGCCGCAGTGTTCATTGTGTTCGGCCTGCACCGCGGGCTGCGCCCCCTGCTCGGCTTGCGCAACGCCGTCAGCGCGCGCGAGCCGGGCACCCTGCAGCCCATGGCCGCGAAGGGCATACCGGCTGAGCTGATGCCGCTGGTGGATTCGCTGAACGACTACATCCGGCGGCTGCAGGCGCATGTCGATGCGCAAGGCATTTTCATTCAGAACGCAGCACATCAATTGCGCACGCCATTCGCCGTTCTCAACACGCAAATCAGTTATGCCATGCGGGCAACCGACGAACCGGGCCGGGCAGAATCATTGACGGCGCTGCAGCGAACGCTGCAGCAAGCGGTGCGGCTGGTGAACCAGTTGCTGACCTTGTCCGCGGCCAAAGCGCTCGGTTCGGCGCCTGATGCAGAGGCGGTGACGGGCAACAGCCTTGGCGCAATTGTTCGAGAAGTGTTTGAGACCCTGGTCGGACTGGCGCAGGCAAAAAATATTGACCTGGGCTTTGAAACCAGCGCTGATTCCTTGTCTGTCCTGGCACGGCCGGTTGCGCTCAGGGAGATTGTGATGAACCTGGTGGACAACGCCATTCGCTACACCCAGCCCGGCGGCGTTGTGACGGTTCGGCTGGCATCGGACAACGGCAAAATCATGCTGACCGTCGAGGACAACGGCCCTGGCATAGCGCCCGAATTGCGGGAGCGGGTATTTGAGCGCTTTTACCGCGTTCACGACCAGGACTCCGATGGCAGCGGGCTTGGGCTGGCGATCGTCCGCGAGTTTGCCGCCGGGGCTGGCGCCCAGGTCAGCCTTGCAGCACCGCCAGGCGGCCACGGACTTGCGGTGACGGTGGTATTTTCCCGGCCGGCTAGTGCATAAGAACTGGCGTGAAATCACCAGCAGACAACGCCGTCGGCCTCACAATCGATCTTATGCGAAAACATCTTTCAGAAACCAACGGTCCGCAGCGCCTGCTTTATGGCCTGCTGGCGGGCCTGGCTGCGGCGGCGCTGCCGATTCCGCTGGTGTGGCAATACCGCGGGCTTTTGGGATGGTGCGTGGGCATTGCGGTGTACCTGCTGCTGGCCTGGTGGCTGTGCGCCCGCTTTGACGCAAAACGCACGCGGGCGCGGGCGCAGGCGCAGGACGAACCGAGCGGGGTGCTGTTTTTGCTGATGCTGCTGGCCGCGCTGGCGTGCGTGGCGGCAATTGTCATCCTGATGCAGCAGTCGCGGGGTCTCTCGGGCAGCGAGCGCGCGCTTCATATTGCGCTGTCGATGGCGGCGCTGGCCGCATCGTGGCTTTTCATCCAGACTGTCTTTGCGTTTCGCTATGCCCACCGCTATTACCAGGAGGAAAGGCTCAAGGAACCGGATGGCCCGGGCCTGCAGTTTCCCGGCGGCCTGGATCCGGATTATTTCGACTTTTTGTATTACGCCCATGTGGTTGGCATGACCTCCCAGGTGTCTGATGTTCAGGTCACCTCGCGCGAAATGCGCCGGCTCACGCTGGTGCACGGCGTGTTGTCGTTCGGCTTCAACATGTTGATTCTGGCGCTCAGCATCAATGTGGTGGCGGGGCTATTGCAGTAGCGCCATGCGCCGCCAGGCTGCCGTGCCGTGGCTTATGGACGGAGTGTCTGGCCACGCCCCAGCCTCAAGAGCCCGGTCGACAACGCCGTGCCACAGACAATCACGCCCGCGCATCCGAGCATCCACAGGGTAACGCTTTCACCCAGGAACAGCACGCCATACAGTACGGCAAACACCGGCACCACAAACGTCACCGACAGCGCACGGGCCGGGCCGGCGTTTTCAATCAGGCGGAAAAACAGGATGTAGGCCAGTCCGGTGCAGACCACGCCAACCGCCAGCAAGGCCAGCCACGCATTACTGCCCGGCATGCGCGCGGGCCACAGCCACACAGCCGGCAGGGCCAGACCCAGGGTGGCTCCGATCTGGCTGCCCGCGGCGGTTACCAGCGGCGGCAGGCCTGCCAGATGGCGTTTGGTGTAACTGGCCGAAATGCCGTAGCACACCACGGCGAGCAAACAGGCCAGCACCGCCCAGCCGGGCGCCGCGGCGGCCGCCTCGGGTTTAAAGCTGGTCCCTGGTCCGGGGGCGCGCCACGCAAGCAATGCCACGCCCGCAAAGCCGATGACCAGCCCCAGCACGCGCGAGGCATTGAGCTTGTCCTTGAGCCAGAACCACGCCACCAGCGCGCCAAACATCGGCACGGTGGCGTTCAAAATCGCTGACAGCCCGGTGCTGATGGACAACAGCGCAAACGAAAACAGGGCAAACGGAATGCCCGAGTTGAGCAGGCCGACGAAGAAGGTCTTGCGCCAGTGCTTGCCGAGTTGCGGCAACAAGCCGCGCAGCCACACAAGAGGCAGTAAAAACGCAGCGGCAATTGCCACCCGCACGGCAGCCGTCGGCAGCGGGCCAAACTCAAGCACGCCGATGCGCATGAAGAGAAATGAAGCGCCCCAGATCGCGGCCAGCAACACAAAATCGTTGCTCCAGGGCTTGGGGCTGGCCAGGGCGGCGGGTGCGCCAGTGGCCGAAGGCCGGAGGCTCAAGGCAGTTTCTCCAGGGGTATGCCTTCGAGCCTGAGCAAGGCAACCTTGCGATGCAGGCCACCGCCATAACCCGTGAGCGAGCCGTCACTGCCCATCACGCGGTGACACGGCACGATGATGCTGACCGGGTTGCGCCCGACCGCGGCCCCCACGGCCCGCATTGCCAGCGGCTTGCCAATGCGTCTGCTCACTTCACCATAACTCGCGGTGCCGCCCGGCGGGATGGCCAGCAGCGCCTGCCAGACCGATTGCTGAAACGCCGTGCCGCCGTCCAGGTCCAGCGGAACGTCAAAGTGCTTGCGCCTGCCGGCGAAATACTCGGCCAGTTGCCGGCTGGCTTGCTTGAGCACCGGGTGATCGGGATCGGCAGGCCACTGGGCCAGCCCCGCGACTTCTTCTGGCAGATAACGCTGGCCGTCAATAAACCACAGGCCAGCCAATCCTTTGCTGGTGGCGGCGAGGGCGATGGCCCCCAACGGGCTCGGGCAGGTTGTCTGGACGATGGATTTGTGAAATTTCATGATGTGTGCCTTGAGTGTCCCTGATTTGGCCAGGGTTTGCTTTTCATGGATTTATGGAGTTTTTTATGGCTCTTGCCCTTATGGAACCTTGACTTGCTGCTATCAATTCAGCCTATTTACGTCATCGGCAGGAAGTGCGGCGGATGCAGTATCGCGCAAGCCGCTCCAGGCGCGAATCACCGCATAGCTGCGCCACGGCTTCCACGCCAGCGATGCGGCCTCGGCTTGCCGAGCCGGATTTTTCAGCGCCCGCACTCCCAGCGCCTTGTGTAATGCCACGTCACCGGCCGGAAACGCATCGGGCCAGCGCAACGCACGCATGGCGATGTACTGCGCCGTCCAGTCGCCAATGCCGGGCAGTGCTTTCAGGGCGGCGAGGGTAGCGGTGATGTCGGCGCCGCCGTGCAAGGCCAGGCGCTTGTCGGCCACGGCCCGGGCAATGCCGACGATGGCGGCCTGGCGCTGCCTGACGATGCCGAGTCGGCCCAGCGCGTCGCCGCTGGCGGCGGCAAGCACTGCAGGCGCGGGGAACAGTCGGGTCAGTTCAGGCCAAGGCGTTTCTATCATCTCACCAAAGCGCTCGACCATGCGCTGGGCCAGCGTGCGCGCCGCCGCCACCGTGATTTGCTGGCCCAGCACGGCGCGCACGGCCAGTTCGTAACCATCAAGCGCACCGGGAACGCGCAGCCCGTCGCCCCCCGGGAAGGCAGCGCGCAACACGCTGTTGATGGCGGCCGGATCGGCGTCCAGATCAAACATGGCGCGCACCCGGCGGATCACCAGCGGCAACACGTCGCGCAGTGGGTCGCTGACACGCAGCACGAGTTGGCAACGCGCCTCATCAAAACTGGCCAGCAACCAGCCACGATGCACCCTGCCGCCCGACTCGACACAAAATGTCTTTCCAACGCCAGGTTGCCGGGCATCCATAGCTATAAATTCAATAGCGTTGAGTGCCCTTTTACTGAAAAATTCGAGCAGCGCCGCCACGTCATAGGGCGGGCGATAGCCGAGCCGCACCGTGATGCCGTCAGCGGCCTGGCCTGCGCGGTTAGCCCCCTGACGCCGCAGTTGCGTCGGGTTGAGCTGATAGTGCGCCGCAAACGCGGCATTGAAACGCCGCACGCTGGCAAAGCCGCTGACCAGCGCAACCTGGGTGATCGGCAGGTTGGTATCAGCCAGCAGTTGCTTGGCGCTCAGTAGCCGCCGTGTTTGCAGGTATTGCAGCGGCGACACGCCGAACTGCGCCTCGAAGATGCGGCGCAAATGGCGGTCGCTCACGCCCAGCCGCGCGGCCAGCTTTGCGACCGACGGCGTGCACGGTTCGGGTTCGTCCAGCAGGCGCGCCGCCTGGTGCGCCAGGATGTAAGACGCGTCCTGAATCGACCACACCACCGAATGCGGCGCCAGTTCGGGGCGGCAGCGCAGGCAGGGCCGGAAACCGGCCTGCTCGGCCTGCGCCGCAAGGTGAAAGAAGCGGCAGTTTTCCTTTTTTGGCGTCTTGACGCGGCAGACCGGCCGGCAGTAGATGCCGGTGGACGTGACACCGGTAAAAAAGCGGCCGTCAAAACGCGCGTCGTGCGCCTTCAGGGCGAGGTAGCAGGCGTTGTCGGCAAGTGGTGCGGTGGCGGTCATGGCGGAAATGATACGCCGGACAAAAACCAGAACTGGCCGTTTTCGGACATGTCGCCCAGACCGTCGACCGGCGCCGGCCAGAGAAGGGCGCCGCCTACAATTGACCGAACCCGACCTACAGAAAGACCCGCGTCAATGCAAGTCAACGCATCCATTTTCAAGGCCTATGACATCCGCGGCGTGGTGCCATCCACCATCAACGAAGAAGTCGCGGAGGCCCTTGGAAAAGCTTTTGGCGCGATGGCGCTGGCCGAGGGCGAAAAAATCGTGGCGGTCGGGCGCGATGGCCGGCTCAGCGGGCCGTTGCTTGGCGCTGCCCTGATGCGCGGCCTGGCTGCCGTTGGTGTTGAAGTGGTGGAGCTGGGCATGGTCACCACGCCCATGCTTTACTTTGCGGCCAGCACGCAGGCTGCTTCCGGCATTCAGGTCACCGGCAGCCACAACCCGAAAGACTACAACGGATTCAAGATGGTGCTGGCCGGGCGCGCCATTTACGGCGACGAAATCCAGGCGCTGCGCCGGATGATGGAGGCAGAAAGCTGGGTGCTGACCGCGCGGCCCGGCGTGATTCGCCAGGTGGATGTGGCGTCGGCCTACCGCGAGCGCATTGTCTCGGGCATCAAGCTGTCGCGCCCGATGAAAATCGTCATCGATTCTGGCAACGGCATTGCCGGCGCCTCGGCCCCCGCCATTTTCCGCGCGCTGGGCTGCGAAGTCACCGAACTGTTCAGCGAAGTGGACGGCAACTTTCCGAACCACCATCCCGACCCGAGCAAACCCGAAAATCTGCAGGATTTGGTCAATGCGCTGAAACATGGCGATGCCGAGCTGGGCCTGGCCTTTGACGGTGACGGCGACCGGCTTGGCATTGTCACCAAAGACGGCCAGAACATCTATCCCGACCGCCAGATGATGCTGTTTGCCGGCGACGTGCTTTCGCGCGCTCCCGGCGGCACCATCGTGTTTGACGTCAAATGCTCGCAGCGCCTGGCGCCCGCGATTGAAGCGGCTGGTGGTGTTCCGATGATGTACAAGACCGGCCACTCGCTGATCAAGGCCAGAATGAAGGAAGTCGACTCGCCGCTGGGGGGCGAGATGAGTGGGCATATCTTTTTCAAGGAACGCTGGTACGGCTTTGACGACGGCACTTACGCTGGCGCGCGCCTGCTGGAGATTGTGAGCCGGGTGGCCGACGCGGGCGCCCTGCTGAACGGCCTGCCGAGCAGTTTCAGCACGCCGGAGCTGAACGTTGCCTGCGCCGAGGGCGAACCGCACCGCGTGGTGGAAGCCTTGACCAAGGTGGCGCATTTTGCCTTGCCCGCCAAAGTGTCAACCATCGACGGCGTGCGCGTCGATTGGCCCGATGGTTTCGGCCTGATTCGCGCCTCCAACACCACGCCGGTGCTGGTGCTGCGCTTTGAAGGCCAGACGCCGCAGGCGCTGCGGCGCATCGAGGCCGACTTGCTGGCTTTGTTGCGCAGCATCAAGCCGGATGCGAGTCTTGCGGCCGCGGCGCATTGAGTTCTTTGAGCCTTACCCGGTGAAAATCCTTTTGGTCAAGCTGTCGTCGCTGGGTGACGTGGTGCATGCCTTGCCGGTGGTGCAGGACATCCGCGCCGTCGTGCCTGGCGCGCAGATTGACTGGGTGGTGGAAAAATCGTTTGCGCCGCTGCTGGCCGAACACGCCGGCATCCACCGCATCATTGCCTGTGAAATCAGGCGCTGGCGACACTCGTTCTGGACCACAGCGACGTGGCGCGAATGGCGCGCCTTTCGGGTTCAGTTGCAGCACGACGCCTACGATGCCGTCATCGATTTGCAGGGCTTGGCCAAATCCGCGCTGGTGGCGCGGCTGGCGCGGCTGGCGCCTGGCGGCAAGCGCTGCGCGCTGGCCAACCAGACCGAGGGTTCGGGCTACGAGGCGCCGACGCGCTGGGTGGCTGACGTTGCCATTCGCATCGCGCCGCATACGGCTGCCGTGCAGCGCTCGCGCGAACTGGCGGCGCGGGCCCTCGGCTACACCCTGCAGGCTGCGCCGGACTATGGATTAAAAACTGACTCGTCCCATATGGATAGGGCGCAGACAGCTCCTGAAAATATAGCAAATCAAGTCGCCTTGGTGCATGGCACATCGCGCGCCGACAAGGAGTGGCCGCCCGGCCACTGGCTGGAACTTGGCCAGCGCCTGAATGCGGCGGGCTTCCAGGTGGTGCTGCCGCATGGCAATGCCCGGGAACTGGCAACGAGTCAGGCAATTGCACAGGCGCTCAATGCGAGCCAGCCCGGCAACGCCGTGGTCTGGCCGCTGCTGCCGCTCGATGCCTTGATGCAGGCGCTGGCGCAATGTGCGGGCGTGATCGGCGTTGACAGCGGCGTGAGCCACATCGCCGTGGCGCTGGATCTGCCGCATGTGCAGCTCTACAATTTCGACACGGCCTGGCGCACTGGGCCGGACACCGGCGGACGGCAGGTCAGCGTGTTCGCGCAACCCGCTCCGACCGTGCAGGCCGTCTGGCAAGCCTGGCTGGCCTGCCTGGCGCTGCACCGCCAGGCCGCCGCATGAACACCCTGACGCTGCGGATTTATTCACTGCTGATGCTGCTGGCGCAGCCGCTGCTGCGCCGCAAGCTGGCGCGCCGGGGTCGGCAGGAGCCGGGCTATCTGGTGGCGGTGCAGGAGCGTTTTGGCCACTACACACAGCCAGCGCAGGAGGCCCGGGAACTGATCTGGGTGCATGCGGTGTCGCTGGGCGAAACGCGCACGGCGGCGCTGCTGCTCGACGCCTTGCGCGCCGGCCATCCAGGCTTGCGGATTTTGCTCACCCATGGCACGGCCACCGGGCGCGCGGAAGGCGCCAGGCTGTTGCGGCCCGGTGATATACAGATCTGGCAAGCGTGGGACAGCCCGGCCGCCGTTGCCCGGTTCTTCGACCACTTCAAGCCGCGGCTGGGCCTGCTGATGGAAACCGAAATCTGGCCCAATGCGGTGGCCGCCGCCAAGGCGCGCGACATGCCGCTGCTGCTCGTCAATGGCCGTTTGTCGGGGAAGTCCCTGCGCAACTCGCTGCGCATCGCGCCGCTGTCGCTGCTGGCCTATGGCGCGCTGTCAGCGGTGCTGGCGCAGACTGCGGCCGATGCCCAGCGCTTTCGCCGCCTGGGTGCCAGGGTTGCCGGTGTGTTTGGCAACCTCAAGTTTGACGCCACGCCCGATGCCGGTCAGCTCGCGCGGGGGAAAGCCTGGCGGCAGATGCTGGCACGGCCGGTACTGCTGTTCGCCAGCTCGCGGGACGGCGAGGAAGATGATTTTCTTAAGGAAATAAGTGCTCTAGCCAATATAGAACGGGCGCAACCAGCTACTGATTCAATAGCAAATACCAATCCCGGGAGCTTCAAGGCGCTGATCGTGCCGCGGCATCCGCAGCGCTTTGATGCCGTGCAGGCGTTGGCTGAACAGCACGGCTTGCGGGTCTCGCGCCGTTCAGCCTGGACGGCTGGCCCGGCTCAGAGCAGCGATGCGATGCAGGCTGATGTCTGGCTGGGCGATTCGCTTGGCGAAATGGCGCTGTATTACGCGCTCAGCGACGCGGCCTTGCTGGGCGGCAGCTTTGCGCCGCTGGGCGGCCAGAATCTGATCGAGGCCGCCGCCTGTGGCTGCCCGGTGGTGATGGGGCCGCACACCTTCAATTTTGCCGAGGCCGCCGAACTGGCCGAGGCCGAGGGCGCGGCGCGGCGCGTAGCCGATATTCCCGAAGCCGTGCAGGCTGCGCTGGCGCTGGTGAGTAACGCGGGTGCCTTGGCGGAAGCAGCGGCTTGCGGGTTGGCGTTTGCGGCGCGCAATCGCGGCGCAACGGCCAGGACGCTGGAGGCGGTGCGAAGCTATTTGTAGGGTGTCTGGCTGGCGCAATTTTCCGGCTGCCGTGCCTTTGCAGCCGCAACGCAAAGCGCGTAAGATTTCATGCGACAGGCCGATTAACTTCCGGGAGCAATGCGATGAGCAACCATGTCTACAAGCAGCTTGAGCTGGTCGGTTCCTCAAACGTCAGTATCGAAGAGGCGGTGAGCAGCGCCATCGCCAAGGCACATGAGACGATACGCAACATCCAGTGGTTTACTGTCACCGAAACCCGGGGTCAGGTAGTCGATGGCAAGGTGGCGCACTGGCAGGTTGCCCTGAAGGTCGGATTCACGCTCGAATAGCCGCCAGTGTTTCCGCCGGCGGCAGTGGCGCTCAATGCTGTCGCGCAGACGGGCTCGATGGGCGTCACGTGCGCCGTAAAATGGGTTTCATCGGCAGCCTGACGGAAGGTCACTATGGAACGCATCTGGTTGAGTCACTATCCGCCGGGGGTCCCGGGTGACGTTGACGTGCATGAGTTTGCCTCGCTCAGGGAGGTGCTGCTGAGCAGCTGCCAGCGCTTCGGCGAATTGCCCGCTTACAGCAACATGGGGGCGTCGATCACCTATGCCGAACTCGATCGATTGAGCCGCGATTTCGGCGCCTACCTGCAGAACTCGCTGCAGCTGAAAAAAGGCGACCGGGTCGCGCTCATGATGCCCAACCTGCTGCAGTATCCGGTGGCACTGTTTGGCACGCTACGGGCCGGCCTGGTGGTGGTAAACGTCAACCCGCAGTACACGCCACCCGAGCTGGAGCACCAGCTCAACGACTCGGGCGCCGTGGCAATTGTGGTGCTGGAAAACTTTGCCCACACCCTGCAGCAGGTGCTGGAAAGGAACCCGGCGCTGAACCTGACCGTCATCACGACCGAGGTCGGCGACCTGTTCCCGCTGGTCAAGGAACTGCTCACCAATGTCGTGGTGAAGTACCTCAAGCACATGGTGCCGCAATGGAAAATTGCGGGCGCAACCGGATTCAACGCGGCCCTGCGCGCGGGGCACCGGCAGGACCTGCGGGAGGTGCCGCTGAGCCACGACGACATGGCGTTCCTGCAATACACCGGCGGCACGACCGGAGTGGCCAAGGGCGCCGTGTTGACGCACGGCAACCTGGTGGCGAACGTGCAGCAGATGGCGGCGTGGATGGCGCGTGACCTGGTGGACGGCAAGGAGGTGTTTGTCTGTCCGTTGCCGCTGTATCACGTCTATGCGCTGACCTCCAGTCTCGTGTTCCTGAAGCTCGGCGCGCATACCATCCTGGTGACCAACCCGAGAGACATGACTGCCTTCATCCATGATCTCAGTAAATACCCTTTCACGACCATCATCGCCGTCAATACGCTGTACCGGGCGCTGCTTGATGCGCCCGAATTCGCGGACGTGGACACGCGCGCCCTGAAGATGACGAGCGCCGGCGGCATGGCCGTGCAGCGCGTGGTGGCCGAGCGCTGGAAACAGCGCACCGGCGGGACCATCATCGAAGGCTACGGCTTGACCGAAACCTCGCCAGTCGTAATCGCCAACCCGCTGGACAGCATGGAGTGGAGGGAAACGATAGGCATGCCGATTCCGTCGACCGAGGCCACCATCCTCGACGAAGGCGACGAGGAACTTCCGGTCGGCGAGGTTGGAGAGATCTGCGTGCGCGGCCCGCAGGTCATGCCGCGCTACTGGAACCTCCCCATCGAGACCGGGAAGGTGTTTACCCGCGACGGCTGGTTGCGCACCGGCGACCTGGGGTTCATGGACGCGCGGGGCTACTTCAAGATCACTGATCGCAAGAAGGACGTGATTGTCGTCTCCGGCTTCAAGGTTTTCCCGAACCAGGTTGAAGACGCTGTCGCGTTGCATCCGGGCGTGGTGGAGGTCGCTGCCATTGGCGAGTTTGACGAGAGGTCCGGCGAGGTCGTCAAGATCGTCGTGGTGAGGAAGGATCCGGCGCTCACCGAACAGGCCTTGCTTGAGCATTGCCGGCAACACCTGACCGGCTACAAGGTGCCCAGGATCGTCGAGTTCCGCAGCGAGCCCCTGCCGAAGTCCAACATCGGAAAAATCCTGCGCCGGCAGTTGCGCCGGGCACCTGCTCCGGCGGGCGCCGGCACGATGGTCGACACACCAGTACCTTGAGTGGGCCGCAAGCGGTAATCGCGGCTCGCCGTCCGCGAGCCGCCGCTGCTCAATTGAACAGCTGGTCTATCTTGAGCAGGGTGAGCAGTCCAATGGTCGCAAAGATTGCCGCGGCTGCCGAATGGACCACTCTCATCGGGATCTTTTCGGCAAACCTGTTTCCGACAAAAACGGCCGGCACGTCGGCCAGCAGCATGCCCAGCGTTGTGCCGGCCACCACCATCAGCGGGTCGCCAAATCTTGCCGCCAGGGCTACCGTCGCCAGTTGCGTCTTGTCGCCCATCTCGGCCAGGAAGAAGGTCAGCGCTGTCGCGCCAAAAACACCAAAGTGCCTGGCGATTTGCGTCTCCTCCTCCTCGATCTTGTCGGGAATCAGGGTCCACGCCGCCATGGCGATGAACGACAAGCCAAGCCCCCAGCGCAGCGTTTCGGGGCTCAGTACCGAGGTGATCCACGTCCCCACCGCTCCGGCGAGGCCGTGATTGACCAGGGTCGCGCAGAGTATTCCGGCGATGATCGGCCAGGGCTTCTTGAAGCGCGCCGCGAGGATGAATGCGAGGAGTTGGGTCTTGTCGCCGATTTCGGCCAAGGCCACGACGCCAGTCGATACGAGCAGAGCTTCCACTTTCCAGTTCCCCG
>JAHFQQ010000274.1 GCA_023259235.1 Polaromonas sp.
CGCGACGAGGAGAAGGAACACGCGTCCATGGTGCTCGAATGGATTCGGCGCAAGGATGCTACGTTTTCGAAAGAATTGAAGGACTATCTGTTTACTCAAAAGCCCATCGCGCACAAGTAGGCCAACCAGGGCCTTGGCGCCGTGGTGAGTCGCCCCGCATGGGCTGGCCTTCAGACCGCTTTTGAGCTGCTGCCTTCGCCCAGGCGAACCACCAGCACCGGCACCGGGGCCAGGCGGATGATCTGTTCGGCGCCACTGCCCATCAGCGCGCGGCCCACGCCGCGCCGGCCATGGGTGCCAACCACGATCAGGTCAGCGTTCCATTCCTTGGCGGCATCGGCAACCACTTCGGCCAGGCGGCCGCCCAGGTTGTCACGCAGCAGGGTGTCGGCTTCGACGCCGGCGGATTTGGCAATGGCCAGGGCATCATCGAGAATTTTGGTTCCGGCCTCGTGTATTGCCTTGATCAGGTCTTCGGAATAACCGCCGAATTCCCCGTAGCCACCCAGGTAGTTCAGTTCTTCAACGACATGGATGAGCCGAACCCGCCCTGCGACCGTCCTGGCCAGTTGCAGTGCCGCCACCAAGGCCTTGTTGGAGGTCTCGCTGCCGTCCACGGGAACGAGTATTCGCTTGTACATAATAGGCTCCTCAATGCAATATTCGGTGGGTTCAGTGTGGCCGATGATCCGGTCGGCGGCATTGACATGGATCAACAATTTTTCTTGACGTGGGTCAATGCGGACTCGCATCATACGGAACACAGTATGTTCATGAACTACCGTCTGACGTTTCTCCTGTTCGCCTGCGCTGCCCTGTCCGCCTGCTCATCCCTGTTGCCGCGCGGCAGCAGCGACACGACCAGCAGCTTTGCGTCTTTCGAGTCTGCCCAGGCGGCGGCCGAGCAAATCATTCCCCTGAAAACGCGGTTTTCGGAGCTTAAAGGCCTCGGCTTTGATCCCGAGAACGGCGCCAACGTCACGCTGATTCCCTACCCCGACATCGTTGCCCGGCTGGCTCCCTATTCAGCTCTGCCGCTGTCGGCACTCGACCCCGGCGTCAGGAAGTGCGTCGAGGCCCAAGCGGCATGCCGGGGCTACCTGTTCAACTTTGAGCGGCAGGACCGGCGCCGCAGCGGCAGCTTCTGGCCAGACTTCCTGAATATTCGCCGCACCACCTATATCACCGGCTGGTCATTTCAGGCGCTGGTGGTTGTGAGCAACGGAACGGTGCTGTTTCGCAACTATGCCGGACTGCCGCAAATCGACCGGGTCGAGCGTCAGCGCAACCCGCTCGGGCCGTTCCAGCCGGCAGGAGAATCGGCCGGTGCCGTGCTGCTGCGCTGATGTGTGCGGGCTATCTGGCAGAGTCGGGGGTGATTCGTATCATCAGTGTGTCAGTCCGCACCAGGCTCTCGTGCCTCGTGGTTGCGGGATCGCAATTTTCTAAAGGAGTGGGTCCATGAAGGCTTCCCTGTCACAACTATTGGTGCATCTGGATGCTTCGGCACAGGCGCAGCCGCGCCTGGAGGCAGCGTGCCGGATCGGACAGGCGCACGGTGCCGCGGTGACCGCGCTGTATGCCGTGACGCCGAGCCTTGTGGATCTGCCTTTCTCGCCCACGGTCGGCCCAGGCATGGGGGCCGACCTGCGCGACATCGACGACGAGCGGCGGGCTCGCGCCCGCGCGACGTTTGACCGCTCGCTGGACACGACTGCATGCAAGGCTGCATGGGCCGAGCTTCAAGCCGCTCCGATCATCGCGGTGTTCGCGCAGCAGGCGCTTTATGCAGACTTGCTGGTGCTGGGCCAGCACGACCCCTCCAGCACGTTGCCGGACGGTGTTCCGTCCGATTTTGTCGAGGCCGTGCTGGCCGCAAGCGGCAAACCGGCTCTGATTCTGCCTTACATAGGCGCCGCCGGCGGAATTGGAAAAACCGCCGTGATCGCCTGGAAGCCCACCCGCGAGGCGGCCCGTGCTGTCAGTGCCGCCATGCCCCTGCTGCAGCAAGCACGGCAGGTTCACATCCTCTCGTGGTCCGGGGCGGAGGAGGGGGTGATCGGTGGCGCAGGACTTGACCTGAACGGCTACCTCAAGCTGAGCGGCGTGCAGGCGACCTGGCACCGGCAGGGCGAGGAGCCGGAATCATTGGGCGAATTGCTGCTGTCGCGTGCGTTTGACCTGGGCGCCGACTTGCTGGTGATGGGCTGCTACGGCCACAGCCGGGCCCGCGAGTGGGTTCTGGGCGGCACCTCCCGGACGGTGCTGCAGTCCATGACCCTGCCTGTCCTGATGGTGCATTGATGGAGCCGCGTTGCGACAGCCGGGATTGATACATGTCAACGCGGGTCGGCATTTCCGACACTATCATGAGTTCATTCTTCAACAACTGAGCCACAAATCATGAAACCCGACTGGATCCTGATTGCCAATGCCACCCATGCGCGGTTGCTGCGTCGTGAAAGCGGCGGTCTGATGGTGGTTCTTGAAACCTTTGAACATGCCGGGAGCCGCAGCAAGGTCAGCGAACTGACCGACGACCGTGCCGGACACGAGAGCAGGGACAGCAGTTTCGGCGGCTCAGCCTACCCGCCGCGCGTAGACGCCAAGCAGAAAGAACACGCGCGCTTCGCACGCGAACTGGCCGATCATCTGGAGCAGCAGGCGCTGCAAGGCAGTTTCCGTTCACTCACCCTCTTCGCGTCCAACCCCTTCCTGGGAGAGATCAAGGCCGAGCTTGGCGACGCTAGTGGACGCCTGCTGTCCACCACCCACGACCTGGACCTAACCAGTTTCGGCCTGACTGAGCTGGAACAGCGCGTCAGGAACGAACTGAGACCAGCGGCACGCTGAATCGGACAGCTTGTGCAGCCACCGGATCGCGTCTTCAGCCTTGAAATTGCCGACTATGCCGATCAGCGTTTCCTGAATTGGTGCGATGCCGGCGAAGCCCGGGACCGTCGTTTCCGGCTGCTGCCCATTGCCCTGCGGATGCCCTCATTGCACGGCGATTTTTTTTGACGCGGGCGAGGCCTTCTTTGGCAACTCTAGCGATAGCACGCCATCGGCATATTTGGCCACCACCTTGCTGTCGTCCACGTCCTGAGCCAGACTGAAGGTGCGCGAGATGTTGCCCCAGTAGCGCTCGCTGCGCAGGATCTTGTCGCCGTTACCCTTGGTTTCCTTTTCGCGATTGACCTCGGCATCGATCTGCACGATGTTGCCGTCGATGCGGACATTGATGTCCTCTTTCTTCACGCCGGGGATGTCGGCCTTGACCAGATAGGCGTTGTCCTTCTCGGACACATCGACGCGCATCTTCAGCGCGGGTGTGTCGGCATCGAAGGTGACCGGGGTAAAAAGGCGGCGCAGCGCCAACTCGAAGGGATCGCCGGAGACGGGATCCAGGACACGAAGCTTGCTCATGATGATTCTCCTTGGGTTGATTGAAGAACTTGGTGAAATAGAGCCGGTGTCTTCAGGTACCGACGTGCAGCTTGTCAACGACGCGTGAGACACCGCGCGCGGAGAATGCTGCGCCGACGGCCGCTTCGCGCTCGGCCAGCGAATGCACATGGCCGCTCAGCGTGACCACGCTGCCCTCGACCTCGACAGTGAGATGCCTGGCCTCCCGCATGGCCTGCCGCGTCAGGGCGGCAGTGATCTGCGAGCCGATGTCCTGGCCGCTTGCGCGTGGCTTGATGGTGATGCGGTTGGACAGGCCGAGCACGCCAGCCAGCGGCCGAATGGATTGCTCGGCACGGGCGATCTGGTAGCTCCAGTCGACTTCGCCACTCAATGTAACCCAGCCGTCCTCGACCTCGACCTGCACCTTGTCGACGGGAACCAGGGAGTTCAGGCGCAGAGCCGACACCGCCGCCTGCGCGATCTCGGAATCGCTGCGCTTGTGCTCAGCCGAAAGCTTGACATCCAGCTCCAGCGCAATGCCGCGCACGCCCGCGACGCGGCGTACTGCCTTTTCTATGGCGTGCTTCTCGGCGAAGCGGTCCAGGTGGCCGGTGACGGTCACCACGCCGTCCTTGACCATGACACCAATGCCAGCGGCATTGATGACCGGATCCCAAGCGAGCTCGTCAATGACATCGGTCTTGAGTTGCATATCGGGTTTCATGGCTGGCACTCCTTCAAACTGAATGGCGATCCCGCAACGCGGAGCCTTGCG
>JAHFQQ010000275.1:0-2583 GCA_023259235.1 Polaromonas sp.
ACGTCCAGGCTTTCATGGACCTGCAGGGCAAGATGGCAGAGCAGACCAAAGGCTCGACCCCCGAGATGTGGGCGCAGTTCATGAACGCAAAGTCGCCCATGATGCAGGGCATGATGGGCAGCTATGTTGAACAGTCAAAAAGCGTTTTTACACAGTTGCAGGAGCAGATGCAAAAACAGAGTGAACAGATGCTGTCGGCTTTCGGGCTGAAGCGATGAAACACCGGTTTGTTGCCGCGCCTGCGTTGAGAGCATAGAACAAAGGCCATGAGCGAAATTCTTTCCCCGATTCCCCTTTCTCCCGTGCCTTCGCCGAGCGTCAGGCCCGCCCCGCGCATCGGCTTTGTCAGCTTGGGTTGCGCCAAGGCGCTGACCGATTCCGAGTTGATCCTCACGCGCCTGAGCGCCGAGGGTTACCAGACTTCGAAGACCTTCGAGGGCGCGGATCTGGTGATCGTCAATACCTGCGGCTTCATTGACGATGCCATCAAGGAAAGCCTGGACACGATCGGTGAAGCGCTGGCAGAAAACGGCAAGGTCATCGTGACCGGCTGTCTGGGTGCCAAGGCGGGCGAGGGCGGCGGCAACCTGGTGCGCCAGATGCACCCCAGTGTGCTGGCCGTGACGGGGCCGCATGCCACGCAGGAGGTCATGGAAGCGGTGCACCTGAACCTGCCCAAGCCGCATGACCCGTTTATCGACCTGGTGCCCAACGCGTTCGGCATTGCCGGAATCAAGCTCACGCCCCGGCACTATGCCTACCTGAAGATCAGCGAGGGCTGCAATCATCGCTGCACCTTCTGCATCATTCCGTCGATGCGCGGCGATCTGGTGTCGCGGCCGATCGGTGATGTGCTGAACGAAGCGCGCGCCCTGTTTGCGGGCGGCGTGAAGGAACTGCTGGTGATTAGCCAGGACACCTCGGCCTACGGCGTGGATGTGAAATACCGGACCGGCTTCTGGGACGGCAAGCCGCTCAAGACCCGCATGCTGGAACTGGTGCAGGCACTCGGTGATATCGCCGAACCCTACGGCGCGTGGGTTCGCCTGCACTACGTGTATCCGTATCCGGGCGTCGACGATGTGCTGCCCCTGATGGCCACGGGCAAGGTGCTCCCTTATCTGGACGTGCCATTTCAGCATAGCCACCCGGATGTGCTCAGGCGCATGAAACGGCCGGCCAGCGGCGAAAAAAATCTGGAACGCGTTGCGCGCTGGCGCGAAATTTGTCCCGAGATCGTCATTCGCAGCACCTTTATTGCAGGCTTTCCGGGCGAAACCGAAACCGAGTTCGAACACCTGCTCGATTTCATGCGAGAGGCCGGTATTGACCGCGCGGGTTGCTTTGCCTATAGCGCGGTGGCCGGTGCCAGCGCCAATGACATTCCTGGCATGCTGCCGCTTGAAGTTCGCCAGGAGCGCCGGGCGCGCTTCATGGCGGTGGCCGAAGCAGTCTCGAACCAGAAGTTGCAGCGGCGGGTGGGTGCCACCATGCAGGTGCTGGTGGACTCGGCTCCGGCGCTGGGCCGCAAGGGTGGCGTAGGACGCTGTTACGCCGATGCGCCCGAGATTGATGGCGTTGTCAGGCTGCTGCCCCGCGAAAAATTCAGCAAAACGCTGAAGGCCGGTGAATTTACCCGAGCCCGCATTGTGGGCACCGAGGGTCACGACCTGGTGGCGCTGCCGATCTGATGAAAGAAGCAAAAAAGCCACCGGTGTGCGGTGGCTTCTTGTATTGACTGTGAATTGTCAAGCTTTTCGAATTCTGGTGCCCGGGAGAGAACTCGAATCTCCACATCTTGCGATACACGGACCTGAACCGTGCGCGTCTACCAATTCCGCCACCCGGGCACAGCGGGCAGTGTACCATTACATTGGCATTTGGGCGGAGTACCGGTCCAAAAATTGTTTGCATTCATCCCGAGATCCGGCCCGCCAATTCCACTGCCGAAGCAGGCAGTCCTGACTTTATTACCTGACGAGACTTCTTATCAAAACAACGCATTCAACTTCCGGCGCATCGTCCGGACTCCTCGCTGAATTCGAGGGAACGGTTTCGGGCCACCGCGACGGCCATGGCTTTGTCGTGCGCGACGATGGCGAGGCCGATATCTACTTGCCGCCCAACGAAATGCGCGCAGTGCTGCACATGGACCGGGTCAAGGCTCGCATTGTGCGGCATGACCGCAAAAACCGGCCCGAAGGGCGAGTGACTGAAATCATTGAGCGCTCGTCCAACCCCATCATTGGCCGGCTGCTTCAGGAAAACGGCGTCTGGCTGGTCGCACCCGAGGACAAGCGCTACGGGCAGGATGTGCTGATTCCGAAGGGTGCGACCGGAACCGCCATGCCGGGGCAGGTGGTGGTGGTCCAACTGACTGAACCTCCCGCGCTGTTTGGCCAGCCGGTGGGTCGCGTCACTGAAGTGCTTGGTGACATTGACGACCCGGGCATGGAAATTGAAATTGCCGTGCGTAAATATGGCGTGCCCCATGAATTCAGTGACGAGGCGCTGGCGCAGGCCCGTGCCTTGCTGGACGCGGTCCGCCCCACGGATAAAAAACAGCGAATTGACCTGACGGAC
>JAHFQQ010000275.1:2629-4180 GCA_023259235.1 Polaromonas sp.
ATTGCCGATGTCAGCCATTACGTGGAAAACGGCAGCGCAATTGACATCAACGCGTATGACCGTGCCACCAGCGTGTATTTTCCGCGGCGCGTCATTCCAATGCTGCCGGAAAAGCTTTCCAACGGCTTGTGTTCGCTCAACCCGAACGTCGAGCGGCTGTGCATGGTCTGCGACATGCTGGTCAACGCCAAAGGCGAGGTTCACGCCTACCAGTTTTACCCGGCCGTGATGCGCAGCCATGCGCGTTTCACCTACACCGAGGTTGCCGCCATCTTGGCCAACACGCGTGGGCCGGAGGCGGCGCAGCGCAAGGATCTGGTGCCGCATTTGCTGAATCTGCATGACGTGTACCAGGCCTTGCTCAAGGAGCGCGGTGTACGCGGAGCCGTGGATTTTGAAACCACCGAGACCCAGATCGTCTGCGACGAAGCCGGGCGGATTGAAAAAATCGTGCCCCGCACCCGCAACGTGGCGCACCGTCTGATTGAGGAATCCATGTTGGCGGCCAACGTGTGCTCGGCCGACTTTATTTCGCAGAGCAGACACGTTGCGCTGTTCCGGGTGCACGAGAGGCCGTCGCCAGAAAAACTCGAGCTGCTGCGCAACTATCTCAAGGCGATTGGCTTGGCAATGGCGGTCAGCGACGACCCCACCCCGGGTGAGTTCCAGCAGATCGCCAAGGCGACCAAGGACCGGCCGGATGCGCCGCAAATCCATTCAATGCTGCTGCGCGCCATGCAGCAGGCGATCTACACGCCCATGAATAGCGGGCACTTTGGGCTGGCTTACGAGGCCTACACGCACTTCACGAGCCCGATCCGCCGCTATCCTGACTTGCTGGTGCACCGCGTCATCAAGGCCGTCCTGAACAAAACCAGATACCAGCTGCCAAACCTGCCCACTCCCGGCGAGGCCGAGGCCAAGCTGTCCAAACGACTGGCCGCGCGCGTCAGGGTGCCCTCGGAAAAGCCCGAAAAAATAAGTGCCGACCAGCTCGGATGGCAGGCGGCCGGCCTGCATTGCAGCGCCAACGAACGCCGTGCCGATGAAGCCAGTCGCGATGTGGAAGCCTGGCTCAAATGCAAGTACATGCGCGAGCATCTGGGTGAGGAATTCGGCGGCGTGGTGACCGCGGCCACCGGCTTTGGCATCTTTGTCACGCTCGACGCCATGTATGTGGAAGGCCTGGTGCACATCACCGAACTGGGCGCCGAGTACTTCCGCTTCGACGAAGCCAGGCAGGAGTTGCGCGGTGAGCGCTCCGGCATGCGCTATGCCATCGGGACGCGGGTTCGGGTGCAGGTCAGCCGTGTCGACCTCGATGGCCGCAAGATCGATTTTCGCCTGGTGCACGAAGGCGAGGACAAGACCGGACTGGCGGCACGTGCCATGAAGGACAAGACCGGCGGTCATGAGGCTCAATTGCCAACGCAAGAGCGTGCGGCGCAGCGCCGCTCGGGAGGCTCAAGGGCCGGCAAGGGGGGCGGCAAAAGCGCTGAGGCACGTTCGGAGCCGCACTCCGGCGGGAAAGTCGGCTCGGCACGCCCCCGC
>JAHFQQ010000276.1 GCA_023259235.1 Polaromonas sp.
CTTCTGGCAAGACACCAGGGATCGTTACCGGCTGGTGCAGGACGCGCCCGACCGCCCGGCACTGCCGCCGGAGTCGCTGTTTTTGAGCACTGAGCAGTTTTATGCCCGCGCCAATGACCATGCCCAGCTGGCGTTGCGCGGTACAGTGGAAGATGGATCTGACAGCGCCCAGTTCCGCAAACTCGGTGACCTGGCCGTGCTGCGCGGCACTGAAGACCCGCTGGCGCGTCTGAAGGGCCACCTTCGTTCCACCGCCCATCGCGTGCTGTTGCTCGCCGAAAGCGATGGCCGCCGCGAAAGCCTGCTCGACTTTTTGCGCGCCGGCGGCGTCAGCCCACCAGCCTTTGACTCGCTCGAAGAGTTCCAGGGCAGCGATGAGGAAATTGGCATCGTAATCGCGGCGCTGGACACGGGCTTTTGCTGGCTTGAGGAAGGCATTGATTTCGTCACTGAAACCGAGCTGTTTGCCGCAGGCGTGACCACAAGCCGCCGCCACAAGAAGCAGGAGCGCGTCAGCGATGTCGAGGCGCTGATCAAGGATTTGTCGGAGCTCAACGTGGGCGATCCGGTAGTGCACAGCGCCCACGGCATAGGCCGTTATCGGGGCCTGATCAATCTGGACCTTGGGGAAAAGTCAGCCGACGGCTCATCGCCGCCGCAGGAATTCCTGCACCTCGAATACGCCGACAACGCGACGCTGTATGTGCCCGTCAGCCAGTTGCACCTGATCAGCCGCTACACCGGCGTCAGTGCCGAAGAAGCGCCCATGCACCGGCTGGGCAGCGGCCAGTGGGAGAAAGCCAAACGCAAGGCGGCCGAGCAAATCCGCGACTCCGCCGCCGAGTTGCTCAACATCTACGCCCGCCGCGCCGCGCGCGAAGGCCACGCCTTTCGCTATTCGGCCGCCGACTACGAAATTTTTGCCAATGATTTCGGCTTTGACGAAACCGCCGACCAGCGCGCCGCCATTCATGCGGTGATCCAGGACATGATCAGCCCGCGCCCCATGGACCGGCTGGTCTGCGGCGATGTGGGTTTTGGCAAAACCGAGGTCGCGCTGCGCGCCGCCTTCATCGCCATTACCGGCGGCAAGCAGGTCGCCCTGCTGGCGCCCACCACGCTGCTGGCCGAGCAGCATTACCAGACGCTGGTGGACCGCTTCGCCAAGTGGCCGGTAAAGGTGGCCGAAATGAGCCGCTTCCGCTCGGGCAGGGAAATTTCCGCCGCCATCAAGGGTCTGGCCGATGGCAGCATCGATATTGTCGTGGGCACCCACAAGCTGCTCAGCCAGGACGTGAAGTTCAGGCAGCTCGGTCTGCTCATCATCGACGAAGAGCATCGTTTCGGCGTGCGCCACAAGGAAACCATGAAAGCGATGCGCGCCGAGGTCGATGTCCTGACGCTCACTGCCACGCCGATTCCGCGCACGCTGGGCATGGCGCTCGAAGGCCTGCGCGACCTGAGTGTGATTGCCACCGCGCCGCAGCGCCGCCTGGCCATCAAGACCTTTGTGCGCAGCGAGAGCAACGGCGTGATTCGCGAAGCCGTGCTGCGTGAACTGAAGCGTGGCGGACAGGTTTATTTTCTGCACAATGAAGTCGAGACAATTCAAAACCGCCGCCAGAAGCTCGAAGAGCTTCTGCCCGAGGCGCGCATTGCCGTGGCCCACGGCCAGATGCCCGAGCGCGAACTGGAAAAGGTCATGCGCGATTTTGTGGCCCAGCGCTACAACCTGCTGCTGTGCTCGACCATCATCGAGACCGGCATTGACGTGCCCAGCGCCAATACCATCGTGATGGCGCGTGCCGACAAGTTTGGCCTGGCGCAGCTGCACCAGTTGCGCGGCCGCGTCGGCCGCAGCCACCACCAGGCCTACGCCTACCTGATGGTGCCCGATATCGAAGGACTGACCAGGCAGGCGGGCCAGCGGCTCGAGGCGATCCAGCAAATGGAAGAGCTGGGCAGCGGCTTTTACCTGGCCATGCACGACCTTGAGATTCGCGGCACCGGCGAAGTGCTGGGCGAACACCAGAGCGGCAACATGATGGAGATCGGCTTTCAGCTCTACAATGAGATGCTCAGCGAGGCGGTGGCGTCGCTCAAGGCCGGCCGCGAACCCGATCTGCTGTCGCCACTGAGCGTGACCACTGAAATCAACCTGCACGCGCCGGCGCTGTTGCCCAGCGACTATTGCGGCGACGTGCATTTGCGTCTCTCCTTCTACAAGAAACTGGCCACCGCGAAGACCACCAGCCAAATCGACGCCCTGCTCGAGGAAATCGTCGACCGCTTCGGCAAGCTGCCGGCCCAGGCGCAAACGCTGGTGAACGTGCACCGCCTGCGCGTCATTGCCAGGTCTTACGGCGTGGTCAAGGTCGATGCCGCGCCGGGCGCCATCACCATTACGTTCAGGAAAGACCCGCCGATCGATTCCATGGCGATCGTGCAGCTGATCCAGAAAAACCGATCCGTCCGGCTGGTAGGCAATGACAAGCTGCGACTGGAGCGGGCGCTGGAAAACCCCGGCGACCGCGCGCAATTGGTGCGCGATGTGCTGCGATCACTTGGACAACCCAAAACGGAAACTGTTACCGCATGACCCTTGTTGAACCCTCCCCCGGCCTCGTGACCCAGTGGTTCACGCCGCCGCTGAAACTCGCCAACTTCAAGCTGATCGCCTTTGACATGGACTCCACGCTCATCAATATCGAATGTGTCGATGAGATCGCCGATGTGGTTGGCCGCAAGGCCGAAGTGGCCGCCATCACCGAAGCGGCCATGCACGGCGAAATCGCCGACTACAAGGAAAGCCTGCGCCGGCGCGTGTTCCTGCTCAGGGGCGTGAGCGTGGCCAGCATGGACGCCGTCTATCGCCAGCGCGTGCGAGTCAACCCCGGGGCCGCGGAGCTGGTGCGCGCCTGCAAGGCGGCCGGCCTGAAGACGCTGCTGGTCAGCGGAGGATTTACCTTTTTTTCCGACCGGATTCAGGCTGCGCTGGGTATTGACTTCAGCCGCGCCAATGTGCTGGAAAGCCGCGATGGCCTGCTGACCGGAAAAATGGTGGACCAACCCTGGGGCGACATTTGCGATGGCGAGGAAAAACGCAGCATGCTGCTGCAAACCTGTCAGCAACTCGGCATAAAACCCCGACAGGCCATTGCTGTCGGCGACGGCGCCAACGATCTGCCCATGATGGACGCGGCCGGCTTGTCGGTGGCCTACCACGCCAAGCCCATGGTGCGCGAACAGGCCATGGTAGCCATCAATGAGGGGGGGCTGGATCGGCTGCTTGAAGTCCTGGAGCCCTCGTGAAAGGCCCCGCAAGCCTTTGAACGCCGTCTGTTGTTCGCTACTGGATCAACAGCGTTCGGATTTTTCCGGTGCGCGCGGGTTACGCCTCCGCGTGCGATTCCCGGTTGATCTCTTTCAACGCGGCTTCCTTGGTGGCCTTGATTCTTTGCTCGGAAAAGGCGTCCAGGTCCGCGTGGAAGCTGCTGCTGCCGCCGCGCGTTTCCACTTCTGCGGAGAGCTGGTCGGGCGGTATTTCACCCAGGAAGGCGGCGCGCATGGCGTGGCCCGTCGGCAACTGGTTGCGGCGCACAACGGTATAGGCGATTTTGCAATCCGACAGCAGCGTTTCCTTCAATTCACGGTTGGCCTGGCTCAGGCCCCGCTTGCCGACTACATCCACGCAGCCGACAACCTTGCCCTTTGCCGTGCAGACGGTGAAAGTGGTGTAAACCCCGGTGAGCAAGTCCAGCCAGCGTGCTTCATTGGCCGGGTCTTTTCCCTTGTCGATCGCAATGGTGAACCGCAGGACCGGTATCTTGACCATCACCGCATGATCATGAAAGGTCTTGCGCAGCCACTTCAGCACGTCGTATTCGGCAGGGGTCACCAACGCGCGCGCTGCCAGCGGCCACTTGGCGGGCAAGCGCAGCCGGTCGCTGGCCTTGCGCCGCAGCCACTCCGCATAAGCCAGGGTGCCTGTCAGGGCTCCCACGGCCAGCCCCAACAGCGTCATCAACCATGTCGTCAGATTCACGATATCGGCCTCCTCCTGATTGGGAACTGCCACCCGAACAACCGTCACTGAGCGTGCAACCGCCGCGTCAATCTGGCGGCCTGCGCCCGAATTTGCTATTAGAGCAGGATTTTCAGTTATTCCAGAGTTCA
>JAHFQQ010000035.1 GCA_023259235.1 Polaromonas sp.
TCAGATAAGGAGCATTACAAGCTTCGGCATGCTGTTTGGCAGCGCACAGGAAAATCGCCTCAAGCCCGTCTCCAGGCATGGTATCGGCGCGCCCATGCGAGCAGGCGCCCAGGCTGGTGTGCGCGCTTCCATTGCCCGGCTGCGTACTTGTTGGCTTCGGCCCGCGTCGGGTAGGCGTGGATGGTGGAGAGAATCCGGTTCAACCCCAGCCCATGCCGCATGGCCAGCACGTATTCGGCCAGCAAGTCGCCAGCATGCGCGCCGATGATCGTGACGCCCAGAATCGTGTCTTTGCCAGGCACGGTGAGCACCTTCACGAAACCTTGCGTTTCGCTGTCGGCGATGGCTCGGTCCAGCTCGCCCATGTCGTATTTTGTGACTTCGCACGCGATGCCCTTTTCTTTCGCCTCCTGCTCATTGAGGCCGACGCGCGCCACCTCCGGGTCGATAAAGGTGCTCCGGGGAATCACCGAGTAATCCACCCTGAATTTCCTGAAATCGCCAAACAGCGCGTTGACTGCCGCATACCAGGCCTGGTGCGCTGCGACATGCGTGAACTGGTACGGCCCCGCCACGTCGCCCGCTGCGTAGATATTGGGATAAATGGTTTGCAGATACTCGTTGGTTTTCACGGTTTTATGCGTTGGAATGCCGAGTTCCTCCAGTCCATAACCGGACAGGCGCGCGACGCGGCCGACGGCGCAGATGAGCTGGTCGAATTCAATGCGCTTTTCGCTGCCCTGATGCTCCACCACCAAGGTCTTCGCCTCGCCAAGTTTCTCGCAGCGCAGCGCCTTGTGGCTGGTGAGCACGCTCACACCATCGGCTGCCAGCGCGCCCTGCGCCAGCGCCGAGACTTCCTCGTCCTCGCGGACCATGATGCGCGGCGCCATTTCCACCTGCGTCACCTGGGTCCCCAGCCGGGCAAAGCTCTGCGCCAGCTCACAGCCGATCGGGCCACCGCCCAGCACAACCAGCCGCTGCGGAACCACGTCGAGCCTGGAAAATTCGTCCCACAGCGTATCGCTGGTGACGTAACCCACCTCTTTTAGCCCCGGCAGCGGCGGCACGAACGGCTGCGCGCCCGCCGCAATCACAATGCTGCGCGTGGTGAGCATCTGCGTGCCGCCATCGTTGAGTACAATCTCCACCGTCCATGGGTTGACGATGCGGGCGTGGCCCTGAAGAACTTCGACGCCAAGGCTGGTGTAGCGTTCCACGCTGTCATGCGGTTCCACGGTGTGGATCACGTCTTGCACCCGCCGCATCACAGCCCTGAAGCTGAACACCGGCACGCTGTCGGCGAGGCCGTAGCTGGCCCCATGCCGCATCTGGTGCGCGAGTTTGGCGCTGCGGATCAGCGCCTTGGACGGAACGCAACCGTAGTTGAGGCAGTCGCCGCCCATTTTGTGCGCTTCCACCAGCGTCACCCTGGCCTTGACCGCGGCGGCAATGTAGGCTGTGACCAGTCCGCCCGCGCCCGCGCCAATCACGATCAGGTTGCGGTCAAAGCGCGCCGGACGCACCGCCTTCCAGCGCGCATACACCTTGCGGCGCCTGAATAAATCCAGCACTTTCCTGATGAGCAGCGGCAGCAGCCCCAGCAGCACCAGCGAGCCGATCAGCCCCGGCGAGGCAACGGACTTGGGTGAATCGATTTTTGCGAGCTGCGTGCCCGCGTTCACGTAAACCACCGTGCCGGCGAACATGCCAAGCTGGCTGACCCAGAAATAAGTCCAGGTCCTGATGCGCGTCAGTCCCATGAGCAGGTTGAGCGCAAAAAACGGCACCAAGGGAATCAGCCGCAGCGTGAACAGGTAAAACGCACCGTCTTTTTCGATACCCTCGTTCAACTCCTCCAGGCGCCGGCCAAAGCGCGCCTGCACCACCTCCCGGAGCAGGTAGCGCGCCACCAGCATGGCCAGCGTAGCCCCGATCGTTGAGGCGAACGACACCAGTACGGTGCCCCAAACCAGGCCAAAAATGGCGCCGCCCACCAGCGTCATGATGGCCGCACCAGGCAAGGACAGCGCGGTAACAGCCACGTACAGCGCAAAATAAACCAGCATGGCCAGTGCCGGCTTCTCGGCAAAAATCGCCGCCAAAGACAATTGGTTGTCCTTGATGAACGCCAGGCTGAAATAGCGTCCCAGGTTGAACACAAAAAAACCAGCCATGCCCGCCAGCAACAGTACTGCGATGAGGAGTTTGCGTGAATTCACCAGAACCTTTGTGGATTGTTCTTCAGGACAAGTCGGGGCATGGCTGCAATTCTTACAAACCGGGCACATTCACACTGTAAGAAAAAGGCAGCAGCAGCGACCAACAAGTTAAAGGGGCTTAACGCCGGGTCAACGTCACTTTCTGCAAAACTCGCACAGAATCAATACCTGACAGAATTTGCCTGGATCCGGGCTATCGTTCAGTCTAACTTCAACAAGGAATCCACAAGCATGAGCCAGGCACTGGTGGGCATCATGGGAGGCAGCGGCCTCTACCAGATGGATGCGCTGCAAGGCGCACAGGAGCATCTGATGGACACGCCCTTTGGCACGCCGTCCGATGTGCTGGTGAGCGGTCGCGTGTCTGGCGTGCCGGTGGCGTTTTTGGCCCGCCACGGGCGGGGCCACCGCCTGCTGCCCAGTGAGGTACCGTACCGCGCCAACATCCATGCCATGAAGCAACTGGGTGTACGTTACCTGCTCTCGGTGTCGGCCGTGGGCTCATTGCGCGAAGATTTCAAACCGATGGACATGGTGCTGCCGGACCAGTTTATCGACCTCACCAAAAGCCGGGAAAGCAGCTTTTTCGGCCAGGGGGCCGTGGCCCATGTGTCGATGGCGCAACTGGTGTGCCCGGCCGCTGCCGGGGTGATGGCACGGGCCGTGCGCAACGTGCTCGCAGCCGGGGACAGTGCTGACGGCGGTGCCGAGGGCGTGACGCTGCATGAAGGCGGTACCTACGTCTGCATTGAAGGCCCGCAGTTTTCCAGCGTGGCCGAATCCAACTGGTACCGCGGCATGGGCGCGAGCGTGATCGGCATGACCAACATGCCCGAGGCAAAACTGGCGCATGAGGCGCAGATCGCCTACACCACGCTGGCCATGGTGACCGATTACGACTGCTGGCACCCGCGCGAAGCGAATGTCAACGCCAACATGGCGCTCGCCAACCTGCTTCAGAACGCCGGCCGCGCCCAGCGGGTGGTGGCCGAGGCGATTCGCCTGCTGGGCGCCGAACAGCCCGCCAGCGATGCGCATACTGCGCTGAAAAACGCGCTGGTTACCCAGCCGGGCAACATGGCACCCGAGGTTCGCCAACGGCTGTCGGTACTCCTGACCTGATTCTCACGGCCAATAGATCCTCATGCATGACACACTGCCCCTGCTGGAACAAACCCGCTTTCCCGCGATTCACCGGTCGCGGCTGGAGACCCTGCAGGTCAACCTCGGCTACAAGTGCAACCAGAGCTGCGTGCACTGCCATGTGAATGCCGGCCCGAACCGCACTGAAATGATGGACGAAGCCACGCTGGCGCTGATTCCGCAGGTGCTGGCGGCGCGCGGCATCGGCACGCTGGACCTGACCGGCGGCGCGCCCGAGCTGCACGGGGGTTTTCGCGATCTGGTGCGCACGGCGCGGGCGCAGGGCGTGCGCGTAATTGACCGTTGCAACCTCACAATACTGTTTGAACCCGGCCAGGACGGACTGGCGCAATTTCTGGCCGGGCAGCGCGTCGAAGTGGTCGCGTCCATGCCCTGCTACTGCGCAGCCAATGTCGACAGGCAGCGCGGCGACGGCGTGTTTGACCTGAGCATTGCGGCGTTGCAGCAGCTCAACGCCCTGGGTTACGGCCAGGAAGGCTCCGGGCTAATCCTGAATCTGGTCTATAACCCGCAAGGCGCGTCGCTGCCGCCCGACCAGCAAAAGCTGCAGGCCGATTACAAACGCGAGCTGTCACAGCATTTCGGCATCGTCTTTAACGAGCTGTTTGCGCTGACCAACATGCCGATCCAGCGCTTTGGCTCGACGCTGGTGTCCAAGGGTACATTTGACAGCTACATGGATTTGCTCAAGAGCAGTTTTCAGGCGCAAAACCTGCCCGGCGTGATGTGCCGCAACACCGTCAGCGTGGACTGGCAGGGCTGGCTGTCCGATTGCGACTTCAACCAGCAACTCGGCCTGCCGCTGGGAACCTCCGGCCTGCGCCGCCATCTGCGCGATCTGCTCAGGAACAGCCTGGATGAACAGCCCATCCGCGTGGCCGGCCACTGCTTTGGCTGCACCGCCGGCCAGGGCAGCAGTTGCGGCGGCGCACTGAAGCATTGAACCTAGAAACCGCCTGAACGCACCATGACAACACCGAGTCTGACCATCATCATGCCCGTGCTGAACGAAGCGCCGGGCCTGGCTGCGGCGCTGCAGGCGCTGGAACCGCTGCGTGCACGGGGCGCGCAAATCATTGTTATCGATGGTGACAGCGCCGATAACACCGAGGCGCTTGCGCAGGCGGGCAGTGCGCAGGTCATCAGCACAACGCGCGGGCGGGCGCTGCAAATGAACGCCGGGGCGCAGCAAGCCAGTGGCGAGGTGCTGCTGTTTCTGCACGCTGACACGCGGCTTCCGTTCAATGCCGATGCGCTGATTGGGCAGGCACTCGCCGCCAGCCCCAGGGTCTGGGGCCGCTTTGACGTGCGCATTGCGGGCAAGCCACGGCTTTTGCGCGTGATTGCGGCGTTCATGAACGCGCGCTCGCGCTGGACCGGCATTGCCACGGGCGACCAGGCCATGTTCATGACGCGCGCGGCTTTTCACAAGGTCGGCGGCTTTCCGGCCCAGCCACTGATGGAAGACATCGAGATGTCCGCCCGTTTGCTCAAGCTGTCGCGTCCTGCCTGTTTGCGTGCGCGAGTCATCACCTCGGGCCGGCGCTGGGAAACTCGCGGCGTGTGGACTACCCTTGCGCTGATGTGGCGGCTGCGCCTGGCCTACTGGCGCGGCGCGGCTCCTGAACGGCTGGCGCAGCTGTATCAATGAAGGCAGGGCCCATGACCACGAATCGCCCCCGGCTCGTGCTCTTTGCCAAGGCCCCGCAAGCGGGCCTTGTCAAGACCCGGCTGATCCCGGCGCTGGGCGCCCAAGGCGCGGCCGCGCTGGCGCGCCACATGCTCAGCCACACGCTGCAGCAGGCGATCGCCGCCCGGATTGGCCCGGTTGAGCTGTGCATGAGCCCGGCGCCGCAAGACCCGGCCTGGCACGGCATCAATGTGCCCGATGCCGTGCTGCGCACCGCGCAGGGCGCAGGCGACCTGGGCCAGCGCATGGCCAGAGCCGTACAGCGCGTGACCACGCAGCATCGGCAACCGGTGCTGCTGATGGGATGCGACTGCCCGGCGCTGACGGCCGCGCAGCTTGACGGAGCGGCGCGCCAGCTTGCAAGCCATGACGCAGTACTGGTTCCCGCCACCGACGGCGGCTATGTGCTGATCGGTCTGAAGGCGCCCTGCCCCGAGGTCTTCTCGCAAATGTGCTGGAGCACGTCCACCGTCGCCGCCGAAACCTTGCACCGCATGGCAGCGCTCGACCTGCGCGTGTGGCAGGACTTGCCACTGCACGACATCGACGAGCCCGCTGACCTGGCGCAACTGCCCGACAGCTTCTGCTTTCCGCAGTTTCTTGAGAAAAAGAGACCTCTGGCCCTTGCAAAGCGGGCGTAGTAAGCTATTAATTTAGTAGCATTTCAATTTTTCTGAAACAAATCCAGTGCCAACTCAAACCACCACTCACAGCCTCGTACAGGACTACTACGGCCACCAGTTGCAAGGCACGGCTGATCTCAAAACCAGCGCCTGCTGCGACGCAAGCGCCATGCCCGAATGGCTCAAGCCCCTGCTCGCGCGCATCCACCCCGAGGTGCTGTCGCGTTACTACGGCTGCGGCCTGGTCTGCCCACCGCTGCTTGAAGGCTGCCGCGTGCTCGATCTGGGCTGCGGTTCGGGCCGCGACGTGTATGCGCTGGCGCAACTGGCCGGCGCCAAGGGCGAGGTGGTCGGCGTGGACATGACCGGCGAGCAGCTCGCTGTGGCGAATGCCCACCAGGCCCATCAAGCGCAGGTGTTCGGCTATAGCAATACGAAGTTTTTGCACGGCTACATCGAACGGCTCGGCGAGCTGGGGCTTGAGCCTGGAAGCTTCGACGTGATCGTCTCCAACTGCGTCGTCAACCTCTCGCCCGACAAAGACGCGGTACTGGCCGGGGTGCAGCGCCTGCTCAAGCCCGGCGGTGAGTTTTATTTTTCCGACGTCTATGCCGACCGACGGGTACCCGCGGTGGTGAAGAACGACCCGGTGCTTTATGGTGAATGCCTGGGCGGCGCGCTCTACTGGAACGACTTTCTTCGCCTGGCCCGGCGCCACGGCTTTGCCGACCCGCGCCTGCTGGAGGACCGGCCGCTCGCAATCACTGACCCGCAACTGGCCGCACGCACCGGCAACCTGCACTTTTTCTCGGCTACTTATCGCCTGTTCAAACTCGCCGCACTCGAATCAGCCTGCGAAGACTTCGGCCAGACCGTGATCTACCAGGGCAGCATCCCCGAACACGCAGACCGTTTTGTGCTCGACAAGCACCACGGCCTGCCAACCGGCAAGGCGGTCGCGGTCTGCGGCAACAGCTGGCACATGCTGCACGGCACACGTTTTGCGCCGCATTTCAGCTTCATCGGCAACTTCGACACCCATTACGGCATTTTTGAAGGCTGCGGCAACAGCCTGCCGTTTGACGAGCCAGAGGGCGCAACCGACGCTACCTGCAAATCGGGTGCCTGCTGCTAAAGACGGTTCGCGTCAAACCAGCGCAATCAGGTCGGTCACGCCGACATCCACGCCCGCCTGCATCAGCAGCGTCGTCGCCTGGCCGCGGTGATGTATCTGGTGGTTGAAAAAATGCGTTATTGCCTGCCAGGCCGGGTGCGCGCGCCACGCCTTTTGTATTGGCGTAGCGCATGGTGCCCAGCACGAATTGAGGCGGCATCTCTGCAATCCAGGCTTCGATGGCGGTATCGAGCGCCTCGCGCGTGCGTTTCAGGTCCAGCCAATCCGGGTGCAAGTCACTGGTGTAGTCCGAACCGTCGGGCAGGGCCAACAAAGCGGGGGAAAGCGCGGCAAATGCCGTGCCCTGAGCAGCAAAGCGCTGCAACCACATCTTGTCGGCCAGCACCAGGTGCGTCAGCGTATGGTGAATCGAGCCAAAAAACGCGCCGCGTTCGCGCTTGCGCTTGCGCTCCTCATCGCTCAGTGGATTTATTGGGGTCAGACACCAATTTTTCTGCGACGCCATGCGTCGCACCCGAAGGGTCAGCCTTTGGCTGAGAAAATTTGGGCTCTGACCCCAAAAAATCCCAGGCGCCGGTTCATCCAGCGGTTGTAACGAGCCAGGAAGCGGTAGTTGTCGAGGAATGCCGCACTCATTCGAATACCCCTGAATTGATAGCTACCTACGCCCTTCATATAAGGGCTGGAGCCTGTTTTCCTTTACAAATCAGGCGGTTCAGGGCTTTCCAAACCCGCCGCCGCCCGGCGTGTGAATCTCGAACACGTCGCCCGGCTGCATCTCGGCCTGGCCGATATGCTCCAGCGCTTCGATCTGGCCGTTGGCCCGCACCACAAGGTTGCGCCCGACCTGGCCCGGCGCGCCGCCGGCCATGCCAAAGGCGCCATGCTTGCGGCCATTGGACAAGATGCTGGCGGTCATGGGTTCCAGAAACTTCACGCGCCGCACGCCGCCATCACCTCCGTGCCAACACCCGGCGCCGCCCGAGCCGAGCCGAATCTCGTAACTCTCCAGCCGCACCGGAAAACGGAACTCCAGCACCTCGGGGTCGGTCAGGCGCGAATTGGTCATGTGGGTTTGCACCACCGAAGCGCCGTTAAAGCCGTCACCCGCGCCAGAGCCGCCCGAGATGGTTTCGTAGTACTGATAGCGCTCATTGCCAAAGGTGAAATTGTTCATGGTGCACTGGCTCGATGCCATCACACCCAGCGCGCCATACAGCGCGTTGGTGATGCAGCTCGACGTTTCCACATTGCCGGCCACCACCGAAGCGGGCGGATCCGGATTGAGCATCGAACCCGGGGGAATGATGACCCTGAGCGGCTTCAGGCAACCCGCGTTGAGCGGAATGTCATCATCGACCAGCGTGCGGAACACATACAGCACAGCAGCCATGCATACCGCAGTCGGTGCGTTGAAGTTGTTGCCCTGCTGCGGCGAGGTGCCGGTGAAGTCAATCTCGGCGCTGCGGTTTTGCGCATCCACCCGGATCGCAACCTGGATCTGCGCGCCATTGTCGAGCGGCAAGGTGAACTCATTAATCGGGGTCAGATTCCAATTATTTGCCTCCTTCATGGCTGCCTGGCGTTTTGCCTCCAATAATTGGAATCTGACCCCCATTAATGCAATCACGCGGCGCACCGACTCTTCGGCGTTGTCCTGCACGTGGCTCATGTAAGCCAGCACCACCGCCAGACCGAACTGCCCGACCATCTTGCGCAGTTCCTGCACGCCTTTTTCATTGGCGGCGATCTGCGCTTTCAGGTCGGCCAGGTTCTGCTGCGGATTCCTCGATGGGTACTCGCCACTTTTCAGCAGCGCAATCATCTCGGACTCGCGCAGCACGCCGCGTTCCACAAGCAGGAAGTTGTTGATCTGCACGCCCTCTTCCTCGATGCGCGTTGAAAAGGGCGGCATCGAACCCGGCGTGGTACCGCCGATGTCGGCATGGTGGCCACGCGAGCCGACGTAAAACGTGGGCGTATCGTGGTGCGGCGAAGTACCCAGATACACCGGCGTGATGACCGTGATGTCAGGCAAGTGAGTGCCGCCGTGATAGGGGTCGTTGAGCACATACACATTGCCCGGCTGCATCTTGCCCCCGTTCTCGCGGATCACCGTCTTGATGCTCTCGCCCATGCTGCCCAGATGCACCGGCATGTGCGGCGCGTTGGCGATCAGGTTGCCCTCGGTGTCAAACAGCGCGCAACTGAAATCCAGCCGCTCCTTGATGTTGACCGAGTAGGCGGTGTTTTGCAGCTGCAGCCCCATCTGCTCGGCAATGTTCATGAAGAGGTTGTTGAAGACCTCCAGCAGCACCGGGTCCACCGTCGTGCCTGCGGCAAATTGAATCGCGCGCTCCGTGCGGCGGTCCAGCACCAGGTGGTCCAGCGCCGTCAGCGTCGCCTCCCAGCCGGGCTCAACCACCGTGGTGGCGTTTTTCTCGGCAATGATGGCCGGGCCCGAAATGATGTCGCCGGGCCGCAGGTCCTCGCGCACCACCAGCGCCGCATCAGTCCACTGGCCGCCCGAATACATGCGCACGGTTTCGCGGCGCGGCACTTCGCGCGGCTCGTGCACGGCGTGGCACGGCTCGGACGGTGCATCGCCCGCCAGCACGGCCTCGACCGACACGGCCTCCACGACCATGCCCTTGCCCTGCATCAGGAAGGAAAAGCGCTGGCGGTAGGCGGTTTCAAAGCCAGTCTCGATCTCATCAAGGGTTCCAAAAGGCACCACCAGCGCCGAATCACTGCCCTCATAGCGCACATGCACGCGTCGGTGCATCGTGACGGCGCCCGAACTGACCTGCTGGCGTTGCAACTCAGCCTGCGCGGTGGCAGCAAGACCGTCGAGCGTGTCGGCAATATCTGGCAGGGCGGCTTCGGACAGTTTGAGTTCCACCGCCTGCTCGCGAATCACGTTCTGGTCGGCCAGGCCCATGCCGTAGGCGCTCAGGACACCCGCCAGCGGATGCACCAGCACCCGCGTCATGCCCAGCGCGTCAGCGACCTGGCAGGCGTGCTGGCCGCCCGCTCCGCCAAAGCACTGCAGCGTGTAGCGCGTCACGTCGTAGCCGCGCGCCACGGAAATCTTCTTGATGGCGTTGGCCATTTGCTGCACCGCGATGTTGATGAAGCCCTCAGCCACCTCCTCGGCGCTGCGGCCGCTCTGCACGGCCAGAGCGCTGAATTTTTCATGCACGACTTCTTCACTCAGCGCCTCGTCGGCCCTCGGGCCAAACACCTTCGGGAAGTAGCGCGGCTGCAGCTTGCCCACCATGACATTGGCATCCGTCAGTGCCAGCGGCCCGCCGCGCCGGTAGCTGGCCGGCCCGGGGTTGGCGCCGGCGCTCCGCGGCCCGACCCGGAAGCGGGCGCCATCAAACGACAGAATCGAACCGCCACCCGCCGCCACCGTGTGAATGCTCATCATCGGCGCGCGCATCCGCACACCGGCCACCTGCGTTTCAAACTCACGCTCGAACTCACCCGCGTAATGCGACACGTCGGTGGAGGTGCCACCCATGTCGAAGCCGATCACCTTTTCAATGCCCGCAATCTGCGCCGTGCGTGCCATGCCTACAATGCCGCCCGCCGGGCCGCTCAGGATCGCGTCCTTGCCCTGAAACACATGCGCGTCAGCCAGGCCGCCCGAGGACTGCATGAAATAGAGTTTGACGCCCGGCATCTCGCCGGCCACCTGTTCCACATAGCGGCGCAAAATCGGCGACAGGTAGGCATCGACCACCGTAGTGTCGCCGCGGCTGACAAACTTCATCATCGGACTGGTTTCATGCGACGTGCTGATCTGCGTGAAGCCAAGCTCCTGCGCGATGCGCCTGGCGGCCTTTTCGTGCGCGGTAAAGCGGTAGCCGTGCATGAACACTATCGCAACGCTGCGCAGCCCCCGTGAATATTGTGCAAGCAGCTCCTGTTTTAATAGCGTTTCATCCAGTGGCTCAATCATCTCGCCTTGCGCGCCGATGCGTTCATGGGCCTCCACCACGGCGCTGTGAAGCAGCTCGGGCAGAACGACGTGGCGGTCGAACAGGCGCGGCCGGTTCTGGTAGGCAATGCGCAGCGCATCCCTGAAGCCGCGCGTGGTCACCAGTAGCGTCGGCTCGCCTTTGCGTTCGAGCAGTGCATTGGTCGCCACCGTGGTGCCCATCTTCACGCAGTCCACCAGATCGGCCGGGATCGGCTCAGCGGCCCTGAGCCCCAGCAGATGCCGGATACCCGCCACCGCCGCGTCGCGGTATTGCTCGGGGTTGTCGCTCAGCAGCTTGTGCGTGATGAGCGAACCATCTGGTTGTTTGGCAACGATATCGGTAAATGTGCCGCCACGGTCGATCCAGAACTGCCAGCGTTTTTTCATTTGGGTTTCACCACGTTCAAAGTGAAGCGGCCGCACGCGCCGCCTGGTCGTACATGCCGGAGAGGACCCGCAGCAGACGCGCCAGCTCGCCAATGTCACGGTTCAGGCTGTCGTCGGCGTTGAGTGCGTTGATCAGGCAGCTTTCGCGGATCTCACGGTAGCGCTCGACATACTCACGCCCCAGATCCGTCGAGGCATAGATCACTTCCTTGCCATTTTTACTGGATGCCACCACGCCCAGATTTTGCAGCTTCTTCAGTGCGTAGTTGATGAGGTGCGTGTCTTCCACGTTCATGATGAAGCAGATGTCGCCCAGCCGCTTGTTGCGGGCGCGGTGCGTAACATGGTGCAGCACCAGAACGTCAAGGGGTGTCAAATCCTTCAGGCCGGCGGCGCTCATGCAGTGCACGATCCATCGGTGAAAGGCATTGCCGGCCACAATCAGGCCAAATTCGAACTCGCTCATTTCCGCGCTTTTAGGCGACACGAGGTGTGCCGAAGAGACGATCGGTGGCCGCTCAGGCGCGGCGCTGGCCTTATCCGGCAGCTTTTTTATCATGGCTCTGCTCCGTATGGCATCGATGTTGGATGGGTCAGATTCTAGGCATTTAAATGACAATTTATCAACAAAATGTTGACATTCAGGGAAAACACCAATCACCATCGCCGCGTTGCCACTTACAGTTCATTCACCTCTCAAACAACCCATGGAGTTCGCTATGAAGCTTCGCCTTTTGTCTTTCGCTGCCTCTACGCTGTTTCTGCTGGCTGGCGCTGCAACGGCCCAAACCAAATGGGACCTGCCCGCGGCCTACCCGGCTACCAATTTCCACAGTGAAAACCTCGTGCAGTTCGCCAATGACGTGGACAAGGCCAGCGGCGGCAAGCTGAAAATCACGGTGCACGCCAACGCCTCGCTGTTCAAGGCGCCCGAAATCAAGCGCGCCGTTCAGGGCGGCCAAGCCCAGGCCGGCGAGATTTTGCTGGTCAATTTCCAGAATGAAGCGCAATTGTTTGGCGCTGACGGCCTGCCCTTCCTGGCCGACAGCTACGATTCGGCCATGAAGCTGTACCAGGCGCAAAAGCCGCTGCTTCAAAAGAAACTCGGCGAGCAAGGCATGGCGCTGCTCTATGCCGTGGCCTGGCCGCCGCAGGGAATCTATGCGAAAAAGCCCATCAACTCGGCGGCCGACCTCAAGGACATCAAGTGGCGCGCCTACAGCCCCGCCACGGCCCGCATTGCCGAGCTGGTGGGTGCGCAGCCGGTGACCATCCAGGCGTCCGAGTTGTCGCAGGCGCTGGCCACCGGCGTGGTCGAGTCTTATATGTCGTCGGGCTCGACCGGCGTGGACAGCAAGTCCTATGAGCAACTCAAATACTTTTTTGATACCCAGGCCTGGTTGCCGAAAAACGCGGTCATCGTCAACAAGGCCGCGTTTGACGCACTGGACGCATCCACCAGGCAGGTGGTCCTGAAGGCAGCGGCTGACGCCGAAGTGCGCGGCTGGGCCGCCTCCAAACGCGTCAACACCGAATCGCTGAACACGCTCAAGGCCAACGGCATGAACATCGTCACGCCTTCGCCGCAGCTCAAGGCCGACATGAAGAAAGTCGGTGACGTGATGCTCAAGGAGTGGCTCGCCAAAGCCGGCCCCGAAGGCCAGGCCATGATTGACGCCTACCGCAAGTAACTGCCCGCGATGCGCAAGCTGCTTGACGGCATCTACAACTGCGCCGCCGCCGTGGCGGCGCTTTTCATGGTGGGCCTGCTCGTCATGGTGCTGCTGGCCATCGTCAGCCGGCAACTGCACTTTCATGTGCCGGGCACCGACGCCTATGCCGGTTACCTGATGGCCGGCAGCGGTTTTCTGGCGCTGGCGCACACCCTCAAGCGCGGCGAGCACATCCGCGTGACCCTGCTGATCAACGCCGTCACGGGCCGCTCGAAAAAGGCGATGGAGATTTGGGCGTTGGGGCTGGCCACGCTGCTGGCGCTGCTGTTTGCCTTTTACAGTTGCAAGCTGGCCTGGCAGTCGCGGCTGTTCAGCGATATTTCCACCGCCAGCGATGCCACGCCGCTGTGGATTCCGCAACTCGCCATGGCTTTGGGCGCGGTCGTTCTGGTGATTGCCTTCATCGACGAACTGGTGCTTGAGATCAGGGGCCGCCGCATGGCTGTTGTCAGCAGCGAAGCCCTGCGCAACGAATAGGATTTTCATGCTTTTCAATTTCACATTTGATGTGGCGGCCCCATGAGCGACCTGGGCGTCACCGCGCTGCTGGTGCTTTCCATGTTCCTGATTCTGGGCACCGGCGTCTGGATTGGCCTGACGCTGTCTGGCGTGGCCTGGATCGGCATGCAACTGTTCACCTCGCGCGTGGCGGGCGATGCCATGGCGGTCACCATCTGGGGCTCGGCATCAAGCTGGACGCTGACCGCGCTGCCGCTGTTCATCTGGATGGGCGAAATACTGTTTCGCACCCGGCTGTCGCAGGACATGTTCAAGGGCCTGGCGCCCTGGATGCAGGGCCTGCCTGGCCGGCTGCTGCACACCAACGTGGTCGGCTGCACCATTTTCGCGGCGGTATCGGGCTCCAGCGCGGCCACCTGCGCCACCATTGGAAAAATGACGCTGCCCGAGCTCACGCGGCGCGGCTACCCCGAGCACATGGTGATCGGCACGCTGGCCGGTTCCGCCACCCTGGGCCTGCTGATTCCGCCGTCCATCATCATGATTGTCTACGGCGTCAGCGCGGATGTCTCGATTGCCAGGCTGTTTATCGCCGGCGTGTTGCCGGGGCTGATGCTGGCGCTGCTGTTCTCCGGCTACATCGTGGTCTGGGCGCTGCGCCACCCCGGGCAGATTCCGCCCGCCGATGAAAAGACGACATTGCTGCAAAAGCTCGCGGCATCCCGCGCGCTGATTCCGGTGGTCTTGCTGATCGTTGCGGTGCTGGGCTCCATTTACTCCGGCATTGCCACGGCCACCGAAGCCGCGGCGGTGGGCGTGGTGGGCGCGCTGCTGATTTCGGCGCTGCAAGGCTCAATGAACTGGACCACCTTTCGCGACGCGCTGATGGGAGCCACGCGCCTGTATTGCATGATCGCGCTGATTCTGGCCGGTGCGGCGTTCCTGACGCTCTCAATGGGCTACATCGGACTGCCGCGCCATCTGGCCGAATGGATTGCGACGCTGGGCTTGAGCCAGGGCCAGCTGATCCTGGCGCTGACCTTCTTTTTCATTGTGCTCGGCTGCTTTCTCGACGGCATTTCCATGGTGGTGCTGACCATGGGCGTGCTGATGCCAACCATCCAGAAGGCCGGCATTGACCCGATCTGGTTTGGCATTTTCATCGTGCTGGTGGTTGAAATGGCGCAGATCACGCCGCCCGTCGGCTTCAACCTGTTTGTGCTGCAGGGCATGACCGGCAAAGAGCTGACCTGGATCGCCAGGGTCACGCTGCCCATGTTTTTCCTGATGTGCGCGGCCGTCGTCATCACCTATGCGTTCCCGCAGATCGTCACCTGGCTGCCGCGGCAGATGAGCGGATAGGCCATAATCTCGCCAGGTCACGACGAACCGCACCCATGATCTACTCGATTCTTGCCATTTGCGCCGGTGCCTGCGTTGGCGCATTGTCTCGCTGGGGCCTGGCGTTGTGGCTGAACCCCGACGGACTCATTCCCTGGGGCACGCTGGCCGCCAACCTGATCGGCGGCTATCTGGTGGGCGTGTGCATCGCCCTATTCGAGGCCATGCCGCAGCTCGATCCGGTCTGGCGCCTGATGCTGGTCACCGGTTTTCTGGGCGCGCTCACAACGTTTTCAACCTTCTCGGCCGAAGTCGCGATTTACCTGACCGAAGAGCGCTATGGGCTGGCCATCACCACAGCAGTGGTGCATGTGATAGGTTCACTGGTCCTGACCATTGTGGGTATTAAAAGCACTATGCTTTTTATAGCTGCCCGTGCCCAGTAGATAAGGGCCAGATACAGATTTCTATATCAATGCGCCGGCGAGCGGGATTCCAGCCGGTATTGAAAGCGAACTTCCCGGTTCAAAGATCTTTCGCTACCCTTGCGAAGGTGTCCAATATGAACCGCCAAAAGGGCAGCACGCACTCTGCGTGTCCCGCAGGTAGCGCATTGCAGTCAGTCAGGGTAACGAGATCTCCAGCGCCTCTGGCGCGCATGGCTTGCAAGGTGGTGGTCGCATTCAGGTAAGAGACCGTGCGGTCGTCACGACCATGAAAAAAATTCACCGGGACCTCCGGGCGCCAGTCGTTCACGTCGCTCAGGATTTCAATGGCCGATCTGTCGTCAGCAAAATAGTTGTCAATGACCGTCGGCATGAAGGTCACATCGCTATCGCCTCCCAACGCCAGCCGGAGCAATTGATCGCGCACATTGTGCCGATCGGCATCACTGAGAAATCTCAGAAATCCCGGGTTAAGCAAATCGCCAATCAGGGGGTTCGCCTGACGGACAAGTTTGAGATCTTCGTCCATGGTCAGGCCGACGTCATAGGGGCCAGCGCCTGGAGCCACGCTGACAACTTCATGGCGATGCGTCGAAGCTCCGGCCTGCAGCGCTCTTTGGGTCGCCATCGTCACATAGCCTCCTTCGGAGTATCCGGCCAGAAAGAGCTGCTTGTTGTCGGGTACATGCTGCGTCTGCCGCCAGTACTTTGCCGCAGTCAGCATATCGATGACCGCTGATGCCGAGGGACCGGACAGCAGGTAGGGATGGCTGGCGCCCTTCGATACCCCGTAGCCAACGTAGTCAGCGGACAAGACGATATAGCCGAGCGATGCCAGTACCACCTCCGGACTTCCCACCTCCGCGAGATTGCTCGGTGCTTCGGCATCCTTGGTGAGGGTGCCGTGTTGATAGCTGAATACCGGGCTGAGGGAATTGGCCGGCTTTTGAGGCAGCGCAACCAATGCAGAGGCAAGTATCTCCTGGCCCTGCCCATCCAGCGTCAGATAGGTCAGGCGATAAGCCTGCACTGCATACCGCGGAACGGCCCGAAATGCCGAGTCTCCTGCGACATCCATCGCCGCTGTGATTTCGGCGGTTGTCATTGTCTTGATGGGTACGGCTTCCCTGAATTCACCAGGTCCGACGACATTGACTACGGGCGGCTCTTGCACGGCAGCTGGCGGGGAATCGTTGCCTGCGCCGCCGCAGCCGCTCAGATACAGCGCGCAAATCAGGATGCCTAAATTTCGCATCGGTCTGCAATGTGAAACGAGCCAGGAAGTCATCATCCCAAATCATACCGGCGTGGGGTGAATTGTCCACCGCAGTGATTTGTCACTACCCGATTTAAATCACGCTGATGCCGCCATCAATGAATTTTTCTGGCGCAGCAGCAGTGCACAGCACACCAGCGTTGGCATGGCCTGGATCGCCAGCGTCACGGCCAGCATCGACCAGTTATTCTTCAAAGTCAGTCTTTCACCGGAGAGTTCGAGCAGCCTCAGGCATCAAGCTCCGGGTAGCGCCGGAAGATGCCGTCCTCATTGAACGCAAGGCGGCGTTCGCTGCGCAGGTAAGCCGACACCCGGGCGTGCTGCGCCACGCGCTCATGCAGCGTCCACACCAGCGGAGTCTGCTTCAAGGCGCGCCGGGTCGCCTTGGGGAACGCATAGAGCAGGCCCGCCACCAACTGGAACAGCGACAGGTCGGCATAGCTCAGGCGCGCGCCCACCAGATGCTTGCTGCCCTTCGGGTTGCGCGCCAGCACGGCCTCCAGCCAGCCGAGAAATTTTGGCATGCGCTGGCTGCGAAATTCTTTCGCGGCCAGCGCCGCTTGCGCCTTTTG
>JAHFQQ010000277.1 GCA_023259235.1 Polaromonas sp.
TCGCGCAGGGTTTCGCGAGCCTTGACGGTTTGCTGCTCGGCTTCGACCCTGGCGGCGGCGATGATTTTGCTGCCTTCCTCGGTCGCCCTGGCTTTGGCCTCTTCAATCAGTGTCTGACCACGGCGCTCGGCTTCGGCCAGCCGCACGGTCGATTCATTGCGCGATTTGGCCAACTCTTCTTCCACGCGCCTGTTGGCCACGGAAAGTTCAGACCTGGCCTTATCGGCGGCGGCAAGACCGCCGGCGATTTTTTGAGCCCGCTCGTCCAGCGCCTTCATGATGGGGGGCCACACAAATTTCATTGTGAACCACACCAGGATCGCGAAAACGATCGCTTGAACGAACAGGGTTGCGTTAATACTCACGGCAACACCTTTCTGTCGGGGGTTATGACAATTACTTCAGCACAAACGGGTTGGCGAACGCGAACATCATCGCGATACCGACACCGATCAGGAAAGCGGCATCGATCAGGCCTGCGAGCAGGAACATCTTGGTTTGCAGTTCATTCATCAGTTCAGGCTGGCGGGCTGCGGCTTCCAGGTATTTGCTGCCCATGATGCCGATTCCGATACAGGCGCCGACAGCGCCCAGGCCAATAATCAGGCCAGCGGCCAAAGCGACGAGACCGAGAACGTTTTCCATTTAAAGCTCCTATGGATTGAATTTAACTAACTAACTTACAAACAAACAAAAAATCAGACTGACAAACTTTAGTGATGATCGTGGGCCTGCCCCACATACACCAGCGCCAGCATCATGAAGATGAAAGCCTGGATCGTGATGATCAGAAGGTGGAAAAGAGCCCAGACCGTTCCAGCAATGACCTGCCCGATTGGCAGCAAAATTCCCGACAGCGAGACGGCGGCAGCGCCACCCATCAAGGCGATCAGCAAGAACACCAGCTCACCGGCGTACATGTTGCCGAACAACCGCATGCCATGAGAAACGGTCTTGGCGGCAAATTCGATGATCTGCATGACAAAGTTGAACGGCCACAGGATGGGGTGATTGCCGAACGGCGCGGTAAACATTTCATGCAGCCAGCCGCCCATGCCCTTGATCTTGATGTTGTAGGCAATGCAGACCAGCAGGACCGAAACCGAGAGCCCAAACGTGGTCGACAGGTCGGCGGTTGGGACCACGCGCATGTAGGCGTGATGAGGGTCGCCGCCAACGGCATTGAAGAGACCGCCCCAGATTTTCGGCAGCAGATCGACTGGCAGCAGGTCCATTGCGTTCATCAGGAAGATCCAGATGAAGACGGACAGCGCCAAAGGCGCGACCAGCTTGCGGCTGTGCGCATTGTGGATGATGCCCTTGGCCTGGTTATCGACCATTTCAACGAGAATTTCAACGGCAGCCTGAAGGCGCCCGGGCACGCCAGAAGTTACGGCGCGCGCTGTCTTCCAGAGCAGGAAGCTTCCGGCGATGCCGAGAACAAGCGCCCAGATGATCGAGTCAAGGTTAAAGACCGAAAAATCGACGACACCATTCATTGGCTTGTTTTGCCAATGCGTCAGGTGGTGAGCAATGTATTCGCCGGCGGTAGGTCCGTTTTCAGCAGCCATCTGTCTACTCGTCCCGTTAATTAGGTTTGGCGCGTCGCGGAGCGCCTTGGCTTGAACCAGAGCACCCCCCAATACACCTTCATCGTCAGTATCAGGCCCGCCAACAGGGCAGGCCAGCTCAAATTTTCAATCAGCCGCGGCGCCATGAACAACATTGCCACCGTCAGCCCCATCTTGACCAGCTCCCACAAAAAAAATCCAAACACCGCAGCGCCTGGATTCATGGAAGACACCTTGCTGGTCAACCCGCGCGCAAACAGCGCTGCCGGTATCACCACGGTCAGCGCACCATAAAACGCCGACCAGGCCACACTGCTTCTTCGGGTGACGGCCCAGGCGATTCCCGCCACCACCACGCCAACCGCCAATTGCCCGGCAACCACCCACCAGGGCGAGAGCGAAGGACTGGCTTCACGCAGCTTTTGCGCTTCTTCGTGCGTCAGCGGCTTGAAATCCGTGTCTTCAGCGCCCATATCCTGAACTGATAGCTGCACCGGGGAGCGAACCGCCAAACCTGTCATTTTGGTATTCACAAATTACGGACAAATTTCAGGCCGGGGGCGAAATGCAATGATCAGCAAAGCCTTTTATTATACGTAGAAACCCGCGCCTGTCGAAAAAACTCCCGCGCGGCGATTTGCTGCGTTCAACGACCGCGCCACCAGCACGGAGTTTCCTGCAGACGATAATCGGGCCAGGACCCTTTGCACGAACCGTGCAAAGGATAGAAAGTCCCCGGCCTTGCAGTCCCGGTTCCTGAAAGACCCCATGCCCTCCCTGATGAAATTCCTGCACCTTGCCGCGGCCATTGTGTGGCTTGGCGGCATCAGCTTCATGCTGTTGGCGTTGCGTCCGGCCGCGGCCGAACTACTGGCGCCGACACAGCGGTTGCCGTTGATTGCGGGGGTGCTGAAGCGGTTTTTTCCGCTGGTCTGGCTCACCATCGGGCTGTTGCTGCTCACCGGCCTGGCGATGCTGCTGGCGGTCGGCATGAAAAACGCGCCGCCGGGCTGGCACCTGATGTTCGGCATCGGTCTGCTGATGTTCGCCGTGTTTGGCCATCTCTATTTCGTTCCGTACCGCCGTCTCAAGCGCGCCGTGGCGGCGGCGGATTGGCCCGAAGGCGGGCGGCGCGTGGCGCAGATCGCCATGCTGGCATGGGTCAATCTGCTGCTCGGCGGATTGGCCATTGCCGCCGTAATTTTTTTCGTTTGAGCCAGGCTTGACCAGCGACCCCATGAGCGCACGCAGACCGGCAATTGACTGTTCCACCAAAAAGCGGGCTCAAGCGCACTGGACCGCGCGCTTCACGCACGGCGTCAGCCGCGAAACGCTGGCCGCTCATCCGTGGCTCAAGCCCGTCGCACACCGACTGCTGGAACCCGGCCTGTGGCATGTGCAGCATGAAGCCGTGGCGCGCGGGGTGGCGATTGGCTTGTTCTGGGCCTTTGCGCTTCCGGTCGGCCAGATTCTGGCGGCGGCAGTTCATTGCACCTGGGGGCGCAGTAATATTCCGGTGGCCGCAGGGGCGACGTTGGTCACCAACCCGTTCACCATCCGGCGCGGTCGGCGGCTATACCGCGGTCAATCTGATCTGGCGCTTGCGCGTCTGGTTCAAGCGGCGCATCCAGCGGCACGGCCGATAAAGCCCGCGCCGCAATTTTTCCCACCCATTTGAGAGGTCAATGATGAACGCATCCAGCCCCAACCCGAGCGCGCAGTTGCCCGGTACGCCCTGCTACCTGAACGGTGAATTCACCGCGCTTAAAGACGCGAAAATCAGCGTGCTCGACCGCGGCTTCATCTTTGGCGACGGTATTTATGAAGTCGTTCCGGCCTATGCCGGCAAGCTGTTCCGCTTTGAGCAGCACATGGCGCGGCTCGACCGCAGCCTTGGCGAGCTGCGTATCGCCAACCCCATGACGCACGACGCGTGGCGCCAGTTAGCTCTTAAACTAATAGCTGATTACGCCCGGTCAACGGGGGCTGGTGCTGAAAAAACCAATCAGATTGTGTACATTCAGGTGACCCGTGGCGTGGCCCTGCGCGATCACGCCATGCTCCCCGGCCTGACGCCCACGGTCTTTGTCATGGTCAACGCCATGAAGCTGCCCAGCGCCGAGCAGCGCGCGCAAGGCGTGGCCTGCGTCACCGCCGACGACTTTCGCTGGAAAAAAGCCCATATCAAGAGCGTCAGCCTGCTCGGTGCGGTGTTTGCCCGCCAGGTCAGCGTGGACGCCGGCGTGACGGAGACCGTCATGTTCCGCGGCGACTGGCTTAGTGAAGCGGCTGCCAGCAACGTCTGGGTCGTCAAGAACGGCACCGTCATGGGGCCGCCCAGGGACCATTTGGTGCTCGAAGGCATCCGTTACGGCCTGATTGAAGAAATCTGCCGCGCGTGCGGCATCGGTTTCGAGCTGCGCCGCATCAGCCGCGCCGAGGTGCTGGCCGCCGACGAGCTGCTGCTGTCATCGGCCACCAAGGAGGTGCTGCCCATCACCCTGCTCGATGGCCAGCCGGTAGGTAGCGCCGCGCACAAAGGAAAACCCGGTCCGATTTACGCCAGGCTGCATGCCG
>JAHFQQ010000278.1 GCA_023259235.1 Polaromonas sp.
TTTTCCAGCACAAAGGTCTCGAAAAACCAGGTCGCGTGGGCCAGATGCCACTTGGTGGGGCTGGCGTCGGGCATGGACTGAAGCTGGCAGTCTTCGGCGCTGAGCGGCTGCGCCAGCCTTACGGTTTGGCCACGAACCTGCTCAAAACGCTGGGCCAGCAGTGATGGCGGGACGCCGGCATGGAGGATGATTCGTTGTGACGGCATGACGGATAGAGTTCGGTCAACAGCTATTTCCAGCGGGAAAAATCTTGCATGACCTGACCGATTGTAGGCAAGGTCTGCCTCATCGGCCGCAAGCAGGCCGAAGCCGGCATGGGGCCCGCCCTAAAATGAAGCGCATGTTTGTCCATTTAAGAATTCACACCGAGTTTTCAGTCGTTGACGGCACCAACCGCATTGATGAAATCGTCCGGGCCGCGGCACGTGACCGGCAGCCGGCTCTGGCCATTACCGACTTGAGCAACCTGTTTGGAACGGTCAAGTTCTACAAGGAAACGCGCAAGGCTGGAATCAAGCCCCTGATTGGCGCCGATGTCTGGGTGCAGGTGCCGGGCAGGGAAGCCGGGGCGGCAGCGGCCCGCCTGCTACTGCTGGTGCAAAACCGGCAGGGCTATTTGAATCTGTCGGAACTGCTGACGCGCGCCTGGACCAAAAACGTGGTGCGCGACCAGGCCATCATCAAGCTCGAATGGCTCGAAGAGCTCAATGAAGGTCTGATTGCCCTCTCGGGGGCGCAGGGCGGCGCCGTGGGGCAGGCGCTGGTGCAGGGCGACGGTGCGCGGGCGCTCGACAGCGCCCTGCATCTGGCGGGTCTGTTTCCGCACCGCTTTTACCTGGAACTGCAGCGTGCCCAGCGCCCGGATGATGAGCGCCATGTGGTGGCCGCCGTGCAGCTGGCGGCCCGGCTCAAATTGCCGGTGGTGGCGACCCATCCGGTGCAGTTTTTGACCGACGAGGACTACGAGGCCCATGAGGCGCGCGTGTGCATTGCGGAAGGTGAAATCCTGGGCAATGCCCGGCGTGTGCGCCGGTTCACGCGTGAGCAGTATTTCAAGTCGCAGGCGGCAATGGCGCAACTGTTTGCCGATGTGCCGTCGGCGCTGGCCAACACGCTGGAAATTGCCAGGCGCTGCAACCTCACGCTCGAGCTGGGCAAGCCCATGCTGCCCGCCTACCCGACGCCCGAAGTGGACGGCGCGCAACTTCCCATCGACGCCTATTTCCGCCATGCGTCCGTGCAGGGGCTGGAGGCACGGCTGGCGCACCTCTACCCTGATGAAGCGCTGCGCAACCGCAAGCGCCCGGTCTACGTGGAGCGGCTCGAGTTTGAGATCGACACCATCCTGAAGATGGGTTTTCCGGGCTACTTTTTAATTGTGGGCGACTTCATCAACTGGGCCAAAAACAATGGCTGCCCGGTCGGGCCGGGACGCGGCTCGGGCGCCGGCTCGCTGGTGGCTTATGCGCTGAAGATCACCGATCTGGACCCGCTCCAATACAACCTGCTGTTTGAGCGCTTCCTGAATCCGGAGCGGGTGTCCATGCCCGACTTCGATATTGACTTTTGCCAGCTCAATCGCGACCGCGTGATCGACTACGTGAAAGACAAGTACGGCAAGGAGGCCGTGAGCCAGATTGTCACCTTTGGCACCATGGCGGCGCGCGCGGCGATTCGCGATGTCGGCCGCGTGCTTGACTTTCCGTACGGGTTTTGCGACGGCATTTCCAAGCTGGTTCCCAACAAGCCCGGGCAGGCGGTGACGCTGCAATTGCCGCCGGCTAACCGCGACAAGGGCGACAAGCTGGTGTATGCCCTGGAAGCCGAGCCCATTCTGGCCGAGCGCGAGCGCAAGGAAGAAGATGTGCACACGCTGCTGGAACTGGCCCGCAAGCTCGAAGGCCTGACGCGCAACGTCGGCATGCACGCGGGCGGCGTGCTGATTGCACCGGGCAAGCTGACCGATTTTTGCCCGCTCTATGCGCAGCCCGGGAGCGGTTCAGCGGTTAGCCAGTTCGACAAAAGCGACGTCGAGGCGATTGGCCTGGTCAAGTTCGACTTTCTGGGCCTGGCCACCCTGACTATCCTGGAGATGGCCAGACAGTTCATCGTCCAGCGCTATCCCGAGCGCAAGGATTTCAGCTTCGAGGACTTGCCGCTGAACGATAAAAAAGTCTATGAGCTGTTCAGCAGCGGCCAGACCGAGGCCGTGTTCCAGTTTGAAAGCATCGGCATGCAGCGCATGCTCAAAGACGCCAGACCGAACCGCCTCGAAGACCTGATTGCCCTGAATGCGCTTTACCGGCCCGGGCCGATGGAGCTGATTCCGACCTATATCGCGCGCAAGCAGGGCAAGGAAGCGCCCGAATACCCGGACCCGCGCGTCAAGGCAATCCTGGAGGAAACCTACGGCATCATGGTCTACCAGGAGCAGGTGATGCAGACGGCGCAGATTCTGGGCGGTTACTCGCTCGGCAGCGCCGACATCCTGCGCCGCGCCATGGGCAAGAAAGACCAGGAAGAAATGGAAACCCAGCGCGCGGTGTTCCGCAAAGGCGCGGGCGAGGGCGGCTTGAGCGAGCAAAAGGCCGACGAGGTGTTTGACCTGATGGAAAAGTTCGCCGGCTATGGCTTCAACAAGTCGCACTCCGCGGCGTATGCGCTGCTGGCCTATCACACCGCCTGGCTCAAGGTGCACTACACGGCAGAGTTCTTCGCCGCCAACATGAGCGTGGAGGCGGACGACACCGACAAGCTCAAAGCGCTGTTTGGCGATGCCCAAAAAATGGGCATCCAGTTCGAGCCACCGGATATCAACCGTGGCGACTACCGGTTTGAACCGGTCAGCGCAACTGTTGTGCGCTACGGCCTGGGCGCCATCAAGGGCACCGGCCAGCAGGCGATTGCGGCGATTGTGGCGGCCCGGCAGGAAGGCGGGGCGTTTACCTCGCTGTATGATTTTTGCGTGCGGGTGGACCGCAGCCGGCTGAACAAGCGCACGGTCGATGCGCTCATCAAGGGCGGCGCCTTTGACAGCCTGAACCTGAACCGCGCGGCGCTGCTGGCGTCGGTGGACCGCGCCTTTGAGTTTGCCGCCGCGGCCGAAGCCAATGCCAACCAGGGCGGATTGTTTGACATGTCAGACTCGCACGCCGCCGGCACGCAGGAGCCGCCGCTGGTTGATGCGCTGCCGTTTGGCGTGAAGGAGCGCCTGGTGCATGAAAAAACGGCGATCGGGTTTTACCTGTCGGGCCACCTGTTTGATGAGGTCGAGGCAGAAGTGCGGCAGTTTGCCCGGCAGAAAATCGGCGACCTGATTGATTCCCGCGAGCCACAATTGCTGGCGGCCATCGTCAGCAATTTGCGCGTGATCAATGGCAACCGCGGCAAGCTGGTGCTCTTCAAGCTCGACGACAAGACCGACGTGCTGGAAGCCACCGCGGACGAAAACCTGTTCAATGCCAACCGCGAGCTGCTCAAGGATGACGAACTGGTGATCGTGCAGGGCACGCTGCAGCCGGGCAACGAACGCTTTGGGCGTCGCTTCAGGGTCGCGCAGGTGTGGGGCCTGGAGGCCGCGCGCTGCAAGTTCGGCAAGTACTTGCGCGTGGCCGTCAACGGCACGGCACCGGATATTGCGCGGCTCGTCAGGGAGTTCCCGCCGCGCCGCGAGATGTCGGAACAAGGCGAATTCAGCCGTGGCTTGCCGGTTCGCCTGAGCCTGCGGCGAGGCGGTGCCACAGCCGAAATTCATCTCGGCGACGCCGCCAGGTTTTTCCCGAGTGACGCGGCGCTGGCGAGCTGGATGGTGCAGGCCGACAACGGCTCGGCCCGCATTATTTATGAATGAAATAGGGCTTTTGCCAATCAGGAACGGGCACAGGCAGCTATTTTTTTGATAGTAAGCAGGCTCTAATCCCTTGGCCGCATTTCCAGGATCATGGGTGTGGGGACGTGCCCATCCACGTCAGGCGGCAGGGTGCCGGTACGAATCACCGCCTTGATCACCGCTTCGTCCCAGGCCTTGTTGCCGCTCGATTTGATGAGGCGCTGGCTGACGATGGTGCCATCGAGTGTGGTGCGAACCTCAACCGTGGCCACAGGATTACCAATAATTTCATCGGTGAATACCAC
>JAHFQQ010000279.1 GCA_023259235.1 Polaromonas sp.
CAGTTCTTCGGCGCCGGCTGCTCCGCCGATGTGCTGGTCGCCGTGCGCGGCGCGCTGGCCGAGATGGAAAAGCTGGGCGCCACGCTGGTCGATGTGAGCCTGCCGCTGACCGAGCTGTCGATTCCCGTGTATTACATCATCGCCCCGGCCGAAGCCAGCAGCAACCTGAGCCGCTTTGACGGCGTGCGCTATGGCCACCGCGCGGCGCACTACACCGACCTGACCGATATGTACAAGAAGTCGCGCTCCGAAGGCTTTGGCGACGAAGTCACGCGCCGCATCATGATTGGCACCTACGTGCTGTCGCACGGCTACTACGACGCGTATTACCTGAAGGCGCAGAAAATCCGGCGCCTGATCGCGCAGGACTTCCAGAAAGTGTTTGCGCAATGCGACCTCATTGCCGGCCCGGTGTCGCCCACTGTGGCCTGGAAGATCGGTGAAAAATCCGACGATCCGGTGGCCAATTACCTGGCCGACATCTACACCCTGTCATCGAGCCTGGCGGGCCTGCCAGGCATGAGTATTCCGGCCGGTTTTGGCGCGCACGGCATGCCGGTGGGCCTGCAACTGATTGGCAACTATTTCAGGGAAGCGCAACTGCTGGGCGCGGCGCACCAGTTTCAGCTGACAACGGATTGGCACCAGAGAACACCGGGAAATTCGGTATGAGCAAAGAAACAAAATCCCCGCAGAATAAATTGGTAAATGGCTACGAAGTCGTCATCGGCTTTGAAACCCACACCCAGCTCACAACGCAATCGAAAATCTTCAGCCGCGCCCCGACCGCCTTTGGTGCCGAGCCGAACACGCAGGCCTGCGCGGTGGACCTGGCCCTGCCCGGCGCGCTGCCGGTGATGAACAAGGGCGCGGTTACCCGCGCCATCGAGTTCGGCCTGGCAGTGAACGCACACATTGCCGAAAAAAGCATCTTCGCACGCAAGAATTATTTTTATCCCGACCTGCCCAAGGGCTACCAGATCAGCCAGTTCGAGATCCCGGTGGTGCAAGGCGGCGTGGTCGAATTTTTCCTGGATGGCGAAGGGAAATCCGTGCGCCTGGTGCGGGCCCACCTCGAAGAAGACGCCGGCAAGTCGCTGCATGAAGACTTTGTCGGCATGAGCGGCATCGACCTGAATCGCGCCGGCACACCGCTGCTGGAGATCGTCACCGAGCCCGACCTGCGCTCGTCGGCGGAAGCTGTGGCTTATGCGAAAGAGCTGCACAAGATCGTCACCTGGATCGGTATTTGCGATGGCAACATGCAGGAAGGCAGCTTTCGCTGCGACGCCAATGTTTCGGTGCGCAAGCCCGGCGCGCCGCTGGGTACGCGCCGCGAGATCAAGAACCTGAACAGTTTCAAGTTCATGCAGCAGGCGATGGATTACGAGGTGCGCTGGCAGATCGGTGAGCTGGAAGAAGGCCGCGCGATCGAGCAGGCGACCGTGCTGTTCGACCCCGACACCGGCGAGACGCGCAGCATGCGCAGCAAGGAAGACGCCGCCGATTACCGCTATTTTCCCGACCCGGATCTGCCGCCGCTGGTGATTGGCCGCGACTGGGTCGAGCGCGTGCGTTCAGAAATGTCAGAGTTGCCGCGCGTGATGGCAGCGCGGTTCGTGGCCGACTATGGATTGAGCGAGTACGACGCCGGCCAGCTGACGCAGAGCAAGGCCATGGCCGCCTACTTTGAGGCGTGCGCGCAGGCATCCGGGGAGCCCAAACTTTCAGCGAATTGGATTCTAGGGGAGCTCAGCGCTGCGCTAAAAACCGCTGACGTTGGGATTGAGAATGCGCATGTCGGTCCTATGCAATTGGCATCCATCATTACGGCCATGAAAAACGGCCTTCTGGCAAGTAGCGGGGCGAAGGTAGTATTCAAGGAGTTTTGGGCGGCCGGTCGCCAACAGTTTGACGACCTCATCGCCGCATTTGCAGCGCTGGAGCGCGTTGTCAGCGAAAAAAATCTGGGCTTAATGAGCGACAGCGGCGAACTCGAAACCATCATTGACAACGTGCTGGCGGCCAACGCCAAAAATGTTGAACAGGTACGCGCCGGCAACGCCAAGGCCTTCAACGCGCTGGTCGGCCAGGCCATGAAGGCGACCCAGGGCAAGGCCAACCCGGCGCAGGTGAATGAATTGCTGAAGAAGAAGTTGGCTTGAGGTGATGGCTCGATAACGCTATTTATAACATAGCTAGCAACGCCCGTATATAATGGGTTATAGCCCTATTTCATACAGAAATATCTCACTTTTTGGTGGTGCCGGCGGCCAGCGCCCACAGCTCCTTGAGCTTGGCCAGCTCTTCGTCAAAACGCGCATTGACGCGCTTTTTTTCCTGCTCCTGGTCGGCGATGAATCTTTTTTGCACCCCGACGCTGCTCTCGTTTTCTTCGAGCCTGCGCTTGAGCGACGCCGGCGCCCGGCTCGGGTCCTTCACATAAAACTCGAATTCGGCGTTGATGGCCTTGCGCTGGTCGGCCAGCTCCGCGGTTCTTTTGCTGGAGGCATTGATGACCGCATCAATCTGGGCCAGCGCCGTGGCGCGCTCCTGGTCGTGCATCCCACGGGTGGGGTAGCGTATCAGCAGGGCCCGGTCGCGGCGCTTTTCCTCGGCTTCACGGGCACGCACCTCGGCCGCCTGCTTTTCCCTGGCCTCCTGCACCGCCCGCTCCTCGGCTGTCAGCGATGGGCCGATGACGCGCTTGACGGTGCCGGAGCGCGTGAGCTCTTGCTGCGTGCGGTCCAGGCATTCGATGATCGGCCGGTCCGACGTGATGGTGCGGCCCTTGCCATCAACGCAGGTGTAGATGGCCTGGGCGGCCGCCTGGCTGCCCAGGCAGGTTGCCGCCACCCAGGCGGCCGTGAGCAGTGTTCGTGAAAGCAATGTCAGTTTCCTCAATCAACGCCGTAGCGTTCCCGGTAAGCCAGTACGGCCTGGTAGTGTGACTGGAAGGGCGGTGTATCAGGACCATCCGCCGCCGCATTGGCCTGCAAGGACAGATATTGCAGCAAGTCGCTCAGGCGCGCAATCGCGCAAACCTGCAGACCCAGCTGCGTGGTGACATACTGGACGGCGCTGTAGTTCACGTCAAGCCCGTTCTCGGTGGCTTTTTCCTGGCGATCCAGCGCAATCGCGACCGCATGCGGCGTGGCGCCTGCCGCCCTGATGAGGGCGATCGACTCGCGCGCCGCCGTGCCGGCCGACATCACGTCATCGACGATCAGCACCCGGCCTTTCACGGGTGCTCCGACCAGCGTGCCGCCCTCACCGTGGTCCTTGGCCTCCTTGCGGTTGTAGGCGTAGGGCAGGTTGCGCCCCAGCCGCGCCAGTTCGATGGCCAGCCCGGCGGCCAGCGCAATGCCCTTGTAGGCGGGGCCAAAAATCATGTCGAATGCAAGGCCGCTGCGCTGTTCCTCGGCCAGCAGGCGGCGGGCATAAAATTGCGCCAGCCGGCCCAGCTTGGCGCCGTCGTCAAACAGGCCCGCATTGAAGAAATAGGGACTCAGGCGCCCGGCCTTGGTCTTGAATTCGCCAAAACGCAGCACGCCCGATTCGACGGCAAACTGCACGAATTCCTGCGCCAGCGCGCTGTCCGCGGAGATCGCTGCGTCGCTGTTGTCTGTTTGCCCCGCCTTGCTCATTGGAAATCCCATGTTTAAATTAACCAGTCTCAACCTCAACGGCATCCGATCCGCCGCCAGCAAGGGCGTGCAGGAATGGCTTGCCCAGTCCATGCCGGATTGTATTTGCGTGCAGGAGTTGAAGGCGCAAGCGGCCGACGTGAGCGGCAAGTTCGAGGAAATCGCCGGACTCAAAGGCCATTTTCACTTCGCCGAGAAGAAAGGCTATTCGGGCGTGGCGGTGTACACCCGCCACGAGCCCAGCGACGTGATCGTGGGCTATGGCTCGACCGAATTCGACGCCGAAGGCCGCTATGTGGAGCTGCGCTTCGACACCCCCAGGCGCAAGCTGTCCATCATCAGCGCCTACTTTCCCAGCGGCTCGTCGGGCGAGGAGCGGCAAGCCGCCAAGTTCCGCTTTCTGGCCGAGTTCTACCCGCACCTGCTGGCCCTGAAGACCAGGCGCGACTTCGTGCTGTGCGGCGACATCAACATCGCCCACCAGGAG
>JAHFQQ010000036.1 GCA_023259235.1 Polaromonas sp.
TGTCCACCGGCACCAACAATGCCTTCCCGGAGATACGTGAACCCACCATCACCGGGCTGGCCATTGGCCTTTACGCTACCCGGCAGATCAAGGCCACTCAAGCCATTGCGCAAAACAAGTTGCTTGAAGTTTCGATCAATGACGGCGAGCGCCGTGACATTGCACTGGTCGATGTGGTCATCTCGACTGATCGCTTCATTGGCGCGCGGGCACTGTGGAAGATGGAGAGCCTGACCGCGGTTTATCAGAGCTTTGCCGAGCCGCAAGCCATTGGCCTGTCTTCGATTGGCGGCCTGCTGCAACCGGTGGGTCGGCGTGACCCGGGCGGTCTGGCAATCATGCTCAGCGACGACCCGGCGCTGAGACGCCTGCAGCTGCTTGCGCCCATCGCACCCGGCATGGTACGCCCTGTTGGCATTGCCCATTGGGAGACCATGCCGGCCAATCAGCCTTTCATCGTGGCGCAGCGCGCCGGTGTCGTGGCGCTCGATGGCGAGCGTGAAATGACTTTCGATTCTGGTGACCGCGTTCAGATCACGCTGCGCGAAAACGCTTTCCCCACGGTGGACGTGGCCACTTGCATGCAGTTCGCTGCATGTCATGGCCTGTTTCGCCTTTCTTCCCAGCAAACCTGAACAGGAGACAAAAAATGGCTGATACCAACCCATTCCCATTGAGCAGAGATGCCTTGCTGACGTGCTACCGCACGATGCGAGCCATACGCGAATTTGAGGATCGACTGCACGTTGACTTCAGTCGCGGCGACATTCCCGGCTTCGTCCATTTGTATGCCGGCGAAGAAGCCACCGCTGTCGGTATCATGAGCCACTTGGGCGATGGCGATCGCATTGCCTCTACCCACCGCGGTCACGGTCACTGCATCGCCAAGGGCGTGGACGTCGTCTCAATGATGAAAGAAATTTACGGAAGGAAGGGAGGGTGCGGCAACGGCAAGGGCGGCTCCATGCATATCGCCGACCTGTCCAAGGGCATGATGGGTGCCAACGGCATCCTGGGTGCCGGCGCCCCGCTGATCTGCGGCGCTGCGCTGGCTGCCAAATACCGCAAGAAGAATGAACTGGGCATTTGCTTTGCCGGTGATGGCGCTTCCAATCAGGGGACTTTCCTAGAGAGCATGAATCTGGCCGCGGTATGGAATCTGCCGGTGATCTTCGTGATTGAGAACAACGGCTATGCAGAGTCCACCTCGCGTGATTACGCCACCGCAGTGAACAGCTATGTGGATCGTGCTGCCGGTTTTGGCATCCCTGGCATCACGGTTGATGGCACCGACTTCTTTGCGGTTTATGAGGCTGCAGGCGAGGTCGTCAAGCGGGCTCGTGAGGGCGGTGGGCCATCGCTGTTGGAATGCAAGATGATACGTTTTCATGGCCACTTCGAGGGCGATGCCCAGACCTACCGGGCGCCCGGCGAGTTGGAAGATATCCGCGCCAACCACGACTGTCTGATGAAGTTCAATGCCCATGTCACCTCCGCCAAGGTCATCAGCGCCGCAGAACTACAGGAAATCGACAAGAGCGTCCTCGCACTGATCGAAGACGCTGTCGCCCAGGCCAAGGCAGCACCGTTGCCCACGCTGGCTGACCTGACCACTGACGTGTACGTCAGCTATTGAACCCAACCAGCAACAATTCCAGGAGAACAAGATGGCCAGAAGAATCAGTATCAAACAAGCGGTGAACGAAGCAATTGACCAGGAGATGACGCGTGACCCCATGGTGATCATGCTTGGCGAAGACATTGTGGGCGGTGCCGGTTGCGACGGCGAGAAGGATGCATGGGGCGGCGTGCTCGGTGTTACCAAAGGCTTGTATGCCAAGCATGGTGATCGACTACTCGACACCCCGCTTTCAGAGAGCGCCTACATTGGTGCGGCCATCGGTGCGGCCGCTTGTGGTATGCGGCCCATCGCCGAATTGATGTTCATCGACTTCATGGGTGTGTGTTTCGACCAAATATACAACCAAGCTGCCAAATTCCGTTATATGTTTGGCGGCAAGGCTGAGACACCGGTGGTGATTCGTGCCATGGTGGGTGCCGGCTTTCGCGCAGCCGCGCAGCACAGTCAGATGTTGACCCCGCTGTTCACACACATTCCCGGCCTCAAAGTGGTGTGCCCCAGCACCCCTTACGACACAAAGGGCCTGCTGATCCAGTCGATCCGTGACAACGATCCGGTGATTTTTTGCGAGCACAAAAACCTCTACGCCTTTGAAGGCGAGGTGCCCGAGGCCTCCTACGCCATTCCTCTGGGCGAGGCCAACGTAGTACGCGAAGGCAAACACTGCTCGATCGTCACCTATGGGCTGATGGTGCACCGTGCGATTGAAGCTGCCGCCACGCTGGCCAAGGAAGGTGTGGAAGTCGAGATTGTCGATTTGCGCACACTGTCCCCGATGGACATGGACACCGTGCTCGACAGCGTGACCAAAACCGGTCGTTTGGTCTGTGTTGACGAGGCCAGCCCGCGCTGCAACATTGGCACCGACATCGCAGCCCAGGTGGCGATGCAGGCTTTCGGCGCGCTCAAAGCGCAAATCGAACTGGTGTCACCACCCCATACGCCCGTGCCGTTTTCACCGGCGCTGGAAGACCTGTACATTCCGTCGGCCGCTCAGGTGGCTGAAGCCGTGCGCCGCACCCTAAAGGGAGGAAAACACTGATGGCCAACATCACCCCCATCGTCATGCCCAAGTGGGGCCTGTCGATGAAAGAAGGCACCGTTGGCGGCTGGCTGGTCGAAGTGGGCACCCAGATCACGGTCGGCATGCCGATTCTGGATGTCGAGACCGACAAAATCGCCAACGCAGTGGAAGCTCCTGATGCAGGGCTATTACGGCGCAAAGTGGCCAACGAGGGCGAACTGCTGCCTGTGAAAGCCCTGCTTGGCGTGCTGGCCGAGATTGATGCCTACATTGCCGCTTACGTCATGCCCGCAGTCGATGCTGACGACGATGCGCAGGCCGGGCCTGCCTACCAATATGTCGATGTCGAGGGTCTGCGAATCCGGTTCGCCCGCCGTGGCGCGGTCGATGGTACGCCGGTGCTGTTTATTCACGGCTTTGGGGGTGACCTGGACAACTGGCTGTTCAACATCGATGCCATTGGCGAGAAATACCCGGTAATTGCCCTGGACCTGCCGGGCCACGGCCAGTCAGTAGCCAAGCTGCCAGGCACCAGCATCGAAGCGCTGGCCGACTTTGTCGGCAGCTTTTTGGCGGTCATCGGTGTGCCGCAAGCTCATCTGGTGGGCCATTCGGTGGGTGGAGCCATTTCCGCCCAGTTGGCTCTGTCGCAGCCGCAACGTGTCGCTAGCTTGAGCCTGATCGACAGCGCCGGTTTTGGCCCTGATATCAACACCAGCTACACCGAGGGCTTTGCCCGAGCTGCCTCACGGCGCGAACTCAAACCAGTACTGGAGTTGCTGTTCAAAGACCCCACGCTGGTCAGTCGGAAAATGGTGGACGACGTGCTCAAGTACAAGCGGCTTGACGGTGTGACTGAGTTGCTTGAGACACTTGGCAACGGCCTGTTCAAAGGCGGCCGGCAAGTGGCACAGCCCGGTCTTGCGTTAGCCACCACTGGCAAACCGGTCTTGATTATCTGGGGCCAAGACGATCAGATTGTGCCAGCCGCACACGCAGCGCACGCGCCCAGCGGTGCTACCGTTGAGCTCTTTGAGGGTGTCGGGCACATGGCGCAGATGGAGCGTGCCAACGATGTCAACCGGCTAATTTTACGGCACCTGGCGGCTTAACCTGCCTTGGCATCAACTTGTACAGCACCAATCTCCAACCCCGCTGGACGCGTGTCGTGCTGGCCCACGCCTTGCTGATCGTCGATGCCGACCCGTTGCACTTGAGCGCCCAAGTCAACCAATTCGAGGCTGCGTTGGAGAGGGTGGCCGCCAGTACGATGCCAACGCCTTGACCAGCGTAGCTCAGTGCTGGTCTGACGCACATCCCGGCTCAGCTCTACCGCGCGATCTTTTCATCAATTTTTTCAGCGTATTAACGCAGCACATCGGCGCATCACTGATTCACCAACCCACCCAGGAGAAAACCATGGTTCTGCTTGAATTTTCAATCGCCCCGGCTGGCAAGGGCACCAGTGTCAGCCCGTTTGTAGCGCGTGCACTTGACATCATTGACAAGAGCGGCCTGCCCTACCAGCTCACGCCCATGGGCACCATCCTGGAGGGTGAATGGGACGAAGCGATGGCAGTCGTCACCGCCTGCTACCAGGCTCTGCGCGCCGACTGCGAACGTATCGGTGTCAACATCAAAATTGATGCCCGCGCCGGTACCGGTGGACGGCTCAAGAGCAAGATTGAATCAGTGCAAAAAAAGGTTGGGCGCAAACTGTCCATCTAAGCGCCTTGATCCGCGGAGAAGCTCCGACCGCGATAGCGAAGCCACTTGATTGAACGGCTGACGCTATTGCTGCGTTGGTGAAACGATATCGAAGCGTTTCATTTGTCGATAAACCGTGGCTCTACAGATGCCAAGTGCGTTTGCGACTGCAGTGACGTTCCAGTGGTGCTTGCGCAAGGCCGAAATCAGGGTATGCGCTTGTTGCATGCCTGCAGAGACTTCAGATTGCATCAAGGACTTGACCGGGGTGTCTTCCAGCATCAGCGACGGACAGGCGTAATCACTGAAACCCTCACCACCGTGCAGTTCATTCGGCAGATGACTCGGTTCGATGTAGCCGTGGTCGCAGATGGCCAATGCAAAGCGAATGGCATTGCGCAACTGGCGGATGTTGCCAGGCCAGGCGAAATTCATCAGCAGTTCGAGCGCCTCACAGGAGATTTGTGCTTTGAGGCCGACTTGCTCGCCTTCTTGTTGCATTACCCGATCAATCACAAACTTTTTGTCTGCTCGCAACCGCAGCGGCGGAAGGTGCAGCGTGGCCCCGCACAGGCGGTAGTACAGGTCTTCGCGAAAGACCCCGTCGGCAATCAAACGACGCAGGTCACGGTGTGACGCTGCAACCACCGTCAAGTCAACACGAACTGGCATTTCTGCACCAACCGGCATGACTTCTCCTTCGGAGAGCACACGCAACAGTCGGGTTTGCAAATGCATAGGCATGTCACCAATTTCGTCTAGGAAAAGTGTTCCACCACCTGACTGCAGGATCAGACCACGCGCGCCTTTGCTGCGGCCGCCGGTAAAGCTTCCTGCCACATAGCCGAACAGTTCACTTTCGATCAGCGACTCCGGAATTGACGCACAGTTGACGGCCACAAAGGTTTTCTTGGCTCGGTTGCTGGAATCGTGCAATGCACGCGCGACGACTTCTTTTCCCGTTCCGGTTTCGCCATGCAGCAAAATATTGACTTTCTTGTTGACTAGTCGCTTGGCCTGGTCAATCAGGCGACACATCGGTGGGTCATTGCCAGCAAGGCAATCAAGCGCCGGGCAATCCACCTGAATCGGCACGGTTTCATTGCCACGCAGAGCATTGCTGCTTGTATAGCGGGGCGGAGTCGCCATGGCGTAATAAAGTTCGTGGCGATGCGTGCTAAGCACGGTGCGGTCGCTTGTCATACCAAAACGTGCCACGCGCCAGATATCGTCCATGGAAACCTTGAAGACTGCGGTCAGAGGGCTACCAACCAGAGGCACCGGGGTGCTATCGTCATCGATTGCCATCAGCAGATGTCGGGCACCACTGTTGGCGCCGACGATCTGCCCGTCGGCATTAAAGGCCAGCATGCATTCCCCGCTCACATCAACTAGCGCCCAGTCGACACCCAACCGCAGAATCCACTTGTCGCTGAAATGACGGATGAAATTCGCATCTTCAACCATCTTTGCAAACATCACCGTCATGTGGCGCGCGAGGTGTTGGCTGGCCTTCTCAGATGGCGATGTCAGCGCCGAGATATCCAATACGCCAATAAACTCACCGGTTGGGTCAAACAACGGAGCAGTCGTGCAACTGAGGGCGATGTTGCTGACATCAAAGTGATCACCCTGATGGCAGGTTAAAGGCACACGCTCGACGATGCAGGTTCCCACACCGCAGGTGCCCGCATGTGACTCATTCCAGTCAGCCCCCAAACACAGGCCGGATCGCTTGAGCTCGCGATCCCATTGGTCATTGCCTATGTAGTCCACCGTAATGCCTTGAGCATCGGTCAGCAGCAGCACGTAACCCAGTGGCGACACGCGTTTGTACAGCTGTTCCATACCGGCACGAGCCACTCGCAGGAAAGATTCGATTTGCTCCTGATGCTCGCGCAGTTGCCAGTTGTCCAGGACGCGTGCCGGCTGCCCTCGCGAAGGATCCAGGCCATACTCGCTGACGCAGCGTGTCCAGGAACGGGTAATCAGGTCATCATTACCCTCGACCGGTTGCACAACGCGCCCCGATGTCCGAGCAATGACCTCGTTTATGTGACTAGTCAAGGAAGAATTCATTTTGTCTCATCTCAATTGCCCGGACCTTATTTGTGATCCTGTCGAATGAACTCTTGCCGGTTCATGCACTGAATTTTCGCCCCCCGATAACAACTAAACGACTTCAGCAAGGACAATGTAGCACCAAACCGGACTGATAGTAAGTTGGATCATTTCAGCCAAAATATTGCCCATTCGGGTAGCTCGTTGCCCCGAACATGAAGAGTGTGTTGGCGTTGGTTTTTCTGTCAATCTCGGTGGATACGGCAGTGGACGTGGCCAAGGATGCGGCGGGTCTCGTGCTGCTGCGCAAGGATCCGGGAATTTTGCGCCGAGGCATCGACGAGGGCCGCAGGACCTTCGCGAACACCCTCAAGTACATTCTCACCACGATCAGCGCCGACTTCGGCAACATGTTCAGCATGGCCGCGGCTTCCATCTTCCTGCCCTTCCTGCCGCTGCTGGCCTCGCAGAATCCTGCTCAACAATTTCCTGTCCGACATTCCGGCCACAACGATTGCAGGCGACCGGGTGGACGAAGAATGGGTGACGCGGCCGCGCCGCTGGGACACGGTGTTCATCCGCGACTACATGGTGCTGTTCAGGTTGCTCAGTTCCGCGTTCGACTTTCTGACCTTTGTTTCCCTTGTGTGGCTGTTCAAGGCTGCGCCGGAGGAGTTCCGGACCGGCTGGTTTATCGAATCGCTGCTGACCGAGCTGGTGATGGTGCTGGTCGTGCGCACTCGCCGCCGGCTCTACTGCAGCCGGCCGGGTATCTGCTTCCGGGAAGCACCGTGATCGTGACTCAATCGCGCTGGTGCTGGCCTACCTGCCATTCAGTTCGACCTTCGGCTTGGTGCCGCTTCCAGCTCCGCTGATGCTGGGCATGATCGGATTGACGCTGGCTTATGTGTTCGCCGTCGAAGTGGCGAAGAATTGGTTCTACGCGCACGGTGAAATCGCGAACCAGTAGCGCGAAAACAAGTCGGCGACGATGGGCTGAGCGGGAAACCGGACTGACCCTATTCATTGGCAAATCAATGTCTTGGCAGCGGCGGACAAGACACGACATTGGTTCGCACTCCAGAGCGGGGAACATGGTCGATTGACCCCGGAACTCAGGCCCGCCGCCTGGCTGCCTGACGCATTATATTGACAATTAAATGCTAAAACTGGCTGCAACCAGCACAGGACATGGATTATATGCTATTCAATAAATAGCAACTCAACGGCCCTTGCCGGGTGTAAGCGATGCGCTCCAGCGCTCGTCCCAGCCCTTGGAAGCGTCATCGAGCTCGCGCCGCTCGCGTTTGGTCGGGCGGCCCTGGCTGATGCTCAGCGCCGGCTCAGGCGTCAAACGGCGCTGATCGGCAGCCTGCTGACGCGCCTGCTGGCTTTCGGCGGTTTCCTCGTAAAGCCGCTGCGCCACCGGTGCCGCCCCACGCTGGCTGCTGATGCCGCGCACCACCACCATGCGTGTGACCGGGCCTTGCCGCAGGGCCACGCTGTCACCTGGCTTGACCTCGCGCGCAGGCTTTGCTTCCTGCCCGTTGATGTGAATGCGGCCCTTGTCAACTTCCAGGGCCGCGAGTGAACGGGTTTTGTAAAACCGGGCAGCCCACAACCATTTGTCGATGCGTAATTTGTCCATCAGCCGTCATTTTGAACCCATTGTGGCGCGGCACTACCCGCAGGCGGGCCGTGGTGCCGGGCCCGCGGCAATCGACTGCACGGTACCATAGCCGCATGGAACACACCGACCCCCCGCCACATGGCTTGCCGCTCGATGCCCAGAGCATTCTGGCGCTTGCCGCGCGCTCCATGTTTCACCAGTTTTCCAGCGTCAGCCAGGGCATGTTTCTGGTGGACCGGACTGGCCGAATCGTCTGGCTGAACGATGGCTACAAGCGATTTTTGCCGGCGCTGGGATTTTCGTCGGAGGACCAGTTTGTCGGTCATATGGTTGACGAGGTAATCCCCAATACACAGATGAAACGCGTGCTGGAGACGGGCGAGGCGGTTCTGGTCGATCTGCTGACCAACCATGCCGGCACGTTTGTGGTCAGCCGCATTCCGCTGCGCGATGAAAGCGGCGGAGCGGTGATTGGAGCCATCGGGATTGTGTTGTTTGACCATCCGGAGACTACCTTGCAGCCCTTGATCAGCAAGTTTTCGTTGCTGCGCCGGGACCTCGACGATGCCCGCCGCGAGTTGGCCAGCCACCGTCTTCAACAGTCGGGCCAGCGCCAGTCCAAATACACCTTTGCCAGTTTTGTCGGCAGCAGTCCGGCCGCGGTTGAAGTCAAGCGCCAGGCGCGGCGCGCTGCCCAGACGTCCAGCCCGGTTCTGCTGCTCGGTGAAACCGGCACCGGCAAGGAGTTGCTGGCTCACGCGATCCATGCGTCGTCGGCCAGGGCGAGCGGGCCATTCATCAGCGTCAATATTGCGGCCGTGCCCGAGACACTGCTCGAAGCCGAGTTTTTTGGCGTCGCGCCAGGGGCTTACACCGGTGCCGATCGCAAGGGGCGTGAAGGCAAGTTCAAGCTTGCAGATGGCGGCACCCTGTTTCTCGATGAAATTGGCGACATGCCGCAGGTGCTGCAAGTCAAGCTGCTGCGCGCTCTGCAGGAAGGCGAGATCGAGCCGCTGGGCTCGAACAAGCTGCTGCCCTTCGATGCACGGGTCATCGCCGCCACGTCGCGCGATCTGGCGGCGCTGGTGCGCGAAGGCAAGTTTCGTGAAGACCTGTTTTACCGGCTCAATGTGCTGCCGATCCGGGTGCCGCCACTGCGCGAGCGCCGCACCGACATTCCGGCGCTGGTGGAAATGCTTGGCGAGGACATGACGCTGCGCAGCGGCGAACAGCAGCCTGAACTGGGACTCGATGCGCTGGCACTGCTGTCGGCGCAAACCTGGCGCGGCAACATTCGCGAGTTGCGCAATGTGCTCGAACAGGCCGTGATGCGCAGCGATTCGCATCAAATCACGGTCCAGCAGATCGAGGCGGTGCTGCGCGACGCAGGTGTGGAGCAGCTCGCGCCAGCGTTGACGGTGCCCGGTGGCCCGGCAGCGGACTTGCCGGGTCACGACGCCGACGCCCTGCGGCCGCTGGCCGAGCAGGTGGCGCAACTGGAACAGCGCGCCATTACCGCAGCCATGGCCGCGACCCGGGGAAACAAGGTGGCAGTGGCCAAAATGTTGGGTATTTCACGCGCCACGCTTTACGCGCGACTCAATTGATGCTATATCCGGTCATTTCCAGCAAGTTCCACGCCTGACCAGCGTGATCCCGAGGAGGTAATTGGCATGCATCTGGTTCAGCGCGTTAAAGACATTTTGCTCAAGCCCAAGGACACTTGGCCAGTCATTGCCGCAGAGCCCGGCAGCACCGCCGCCATTTACAAGGATTACCTCATCTACCTGGCTCTGGTGCCAGCCGTGGCCGGGTTCATCGGCATGTCGCTGATTGGTTTTGGCGGCTTTGGTTTTTCAATGCGTGTGCCGATTGTTTCCGGCTTGGTCAACATGGTTGTGGGTTACGCGCTGTCGCTGGTGGCGGTGTTCGTGCTGGGCTTGATCGCTAATGCCCTGGCTCCGACCTTTGGCGGCACCAGGGATCCGGTGAGCGCGCTCAAGCTGGTGGCTTATGGCAGCACAGCGGGTTTTGTCGGCGGTGTGTTCACCCTGGTCCCGTCACTCTCGATGCTCGGCTTGCTCGCTTCGCTGTACTCCATCTACCTGATCTCCACCGGAGTGCCGGTTTTGATGAAGTCCCCGTCCGAGAAGGCCATGCCCTACACAGCGGTGTTAATTGTGTGCGGCATTGTGGCGATGGTGATTCTGGGCGCACTTTCGTCTTTATTCACTGGCGGTCGCCACGGCATGCTGACGGGCGGCCGCTTTGGCGCGCCCGAGGTGTCGATCAACACGCCGGGGGGCTCGGTCAATATCAACACCGCCAAGATTGAAGACATGACCAGGAAGCTCGAAGAGGCGGGCAAGCGCATGGAAAATGCGCAAGCCTCCGGCGACAGCGCGGCGGCGGGCAAGGCTGCGGCTGACATCATGGGGGCCATGACGGGGGCCACGGGCGTGCCCTTTACTGCCCAGGTCATGAAGAGTTGGTTGCCAGAAAATCTCGCTGGCCTGGCTCGCGAGACCTTCGAGGTGCAAAGCGGGGCCGCCATGGGCGTTGCAGGGTCGACCGCCCGCGCAGACTATGGCAGCGGCAACCAGCAAATTCACCTCTCCATCACCGACATCGGAGGTTTGGGAGGACTGATGGGAGTTGCGGCCTGGGCCAACGTGACCATGGACAAGGAAACCAATGATTTGGTGGAAAAAGTCTATAAACAGGGCCAGCGCACCATTCGCGAGAACTACCGCAAGGATGGCAGCCACGTGGAACTCACGCAGGTGCTGGGAAATGGCCTGATTGTGGAAGTCAGCGGTAGTCAGACCACTCTGGACAAGGCCAGGCAGGCGTTGTCGGATGTTGATCTGGCCAAGATGGAAACTGCGCAACGCCCAGAAAAATCCTGATGGTGTCGGGATTCAGGCCGGTCACAGACGTTTAAAGAAGATATCGAAGCGACTGTAATTTAGTCATATGTATGTTAATAATACATTATAGTGACCATATATCATACAAGAATCCAATATGCTGGATAACTTCAAGTCAAATCAAGATTCTCACAGTTGGCACGATCCGTGCGTTCAAACCACTGCCCATCATTACATCAGGAGACATTCCATGCATCGTCGCACTCTGATTGCGCTTGCCGCGCTTACTACCGCTTTCATTTCGCCGCTGGCCATGAGTCAGGAGAAAGAAATCAGGATCGCCCACATCTACAGCAAGACCGGGCCGCTCGAAGCCTACGGCAAGCAGACCCAGACCGGCCTGATGATGGGCCTGGAATACGCCACCGGCGGCACCATGATGGTGGCAGGCAAGAAGATCGTGCTGATGGAGCGCGACGACCAGGGCAAGCCTGACCTCGGCAAGAGCCTGCTGGCCGCAGCGTACGCAGACGACAAGGCCGACATCGCCGTCGGCCCCACCTCGTCGGGCGTGGCGCTGGCCATGCTGCCCGTCGCCGAGGAATACAAGAAGATCTTGCTGGTCGAGCCCGCCGTGGCCGATTCGATCACCGGCGACAAGTGGAACAAGTACATCTTCCGCACTGGGCGCAACTCCAGCCAGGACGCCATCAGCAACGCCGTGGCGATGGACAAGGATGGCGTGACCGTGGCCACGCTGGCGCAGGACTACGCTTTCGGCCGCGACGGTGTCAAGGCCTTCAAAGCCAACCTCAAGCACGCCAAGATCGGGCATGAGGAATACCTGCCGCAGAACACCACCGACTTCACTGCCGGTATTCAGCGCATTGTCGATGCCCTCAAGGACAAGCCGGGCAAGAAGGCCATCGAGGTCATCTGGGCCGGCGGCACGCCGCCCTTCAACGCGCTGGCTGCGCAAGACCTGAAGAAGCGCTATGGCATCGACGTGTTCACGGGTGGCAACATCCTGCCGGCCATGGCGAGCTACAAGAACTTCCCCGGCATGGAAGGCGCGACCTACTACTACTTCGGCATTCCGAAGAACGCTGTGAACGACGCCCTGGTGGCCGCGCACTACAAGGAATTCAAGACGCCGCCAGACTTCTTTACTGCGGGCGGTTTCTCGGCGGCCATGGCGCTGGTGACGGCGCTGAAAAAGACCAACGGCGATACCAACACCAACAAGCTCATCAAGACGATGGAAGGCATGAGCTTTGACACGCCTAAGGGCAAGATGACCTTCCGCAAGGAAGACCACCAGGCGATGCAAAGCATGTACCACTTCAAGATCAAGAACGACCCGGCCTTTGCCTGGGGTGTGCCGGAGCTGGTGCACGAGATCAAGCCGGAAGAGATGAACATCCCGATCAGCAACCACCGCTAAGCCGCCTGGCTTGGTCCGGTGTGCGCCGCCGCCCGCCCGGGCGGGCGGCGGCATCCAGCGCTAGCGCGCTATTATTTGTATAGCTGCAAGCGCTTATGCAGTAAGCGCTAGAGTCACTTTTTGCTTAAATTTTCTGCGCCATGCTTGAAACCAGAGACCTGACCATCCGCTTCGGTGGCCACGTTGCCGTCAATGCCGTGAGCTGTGCCTTCGCGCCCGGCACGCTGACGGCTATCGTCGGCCCCAACGGCGCGGGCAAGACGACGTATTTCAACCTGATTTCCGGCCAGCTCAAGGCGTCAAAGGGGCAGGTGCTGCTGGGTGGGCGTGAACTCTCTGGTTTGTCGGTGCCCGAGCGCACACGCGCGGGCCTGGGGCGGGCGTTTCAGTTGACCAACCTGTTCCCCAAACTCACGGTGCAGGAAAACGTGCGCCTGGCGGTGCAGGCGACGCAGCCCGGCAGACATCGGCACGGGCTCAACCTGTGGAGCATCTGGAGCGACCACGACGACCTGATTGCGCGCGCCGACGCCATCCTGGCCAGCGTGGCGCTGCGCGATCGCGCCGGCATGCCCGTCGCCGGCCTGCCGCACGGCGACCAGCGCAAGCTGGAAGTGGCGCTTTTGATGGCGCTCGACCCGCAGGTCTACATGTTTGACGAACCCACGGCCGGTATGAGCCACGACGAGGCGCCGGTGATCCTGAACCTGATCCGCGAGCTGAAGAAAGACAAAACCAGGACCATCCTGCTGGTGGAGCACAAGATGGACGTGGTGCGCGAGCTGGCGGATCGCATCATCGTGCTCACCAATGGCACGCTCGTCGCTGATGGCCTGCCGGCTGAGGTGATTGCCTCGCCGGTGGTGCAGGAAGCCTACCTTGGCGTGTCGCAGGAGCAAGCAGCATGAGCGCCGCCACCTTATCCAGTACGGCGCTCATGCTCGAACTCTCGGGCGTGCACACGCACATCGAGGCGTACCACATCCTGCATGGCGTCAACCTCGCCGTACCACGCGGCGAAGTCACCATGCTGCTCGGGCGCAATGGCGCCGGCAAGACGACGACGCTGCGCACCATCATGGGCCTGTGGCGCGCCTCGCAGGGCACGGTAAAGTTCGCCGGGCAAGACATCACACGCCTGGCCACGCCGCAAATTGCCGGTCTGGGCATTGCCTACGTGCCAGAGAGCATGGGCATCTTCGCCGACCTTACGGTCAAGGAAAACATGGTGCTCGCCGCACGCTCGGCACGCACCGCCGCGCAAATCGACGCCGAGCGACTGGCCTGGATTTTTCAGCTTTTCCCCGCGGTGGAAAAGTTCTGGAACCACCCGGCCGGCAAGCTCTCGGGCGGGCAGAAGCAGATGCTGGCGGTGGCGCGCGCCATCGTCGAGCCGCGCGAGCTGCTCATCGTGGACGAGCCCAGCAAAGGCCTGGCGCCGGCCATCATCAACAACATGATCGCCGCATTCGACCAGCTCAAAAAACGCGGAGTGACCATTCTGCTGGTCGAGCAGAACATCAACTTCGCCAAACGCCTGGGCGACAGCGTTGCAGTCATGGACAACGGCGTCGTTGTGCACGCTGGCCGCATGGCGGCGCTGGCGCAAGACGAGGCGCTGCAGCGCTCGCTGCTGGGGTTGGCGCTATGAATTTCAAGTCTTTTTGGCCTCTGGCGCTTATTGCACCTGCGCAACCAGCTATGAAATCAATAGTAAAGCATTCATTCGCCGGAGGTGCAGCATGAACTGGCATGAACTCGACTGGAAGCCGCTCGCCCTGGTGCCCGTGCTGGCGCTGGCGGTGCTGCCGTTTATCGGCTCAGCGTCCACCTGGCTCACGCTCACCGTGGCGGGGCTGGCGATGGGCATGATCATTTTCATCATCGCGTCGGGCCTGACGCTGATCTTCGGGCTGATGGATGTGCTCAATTTCGGCCACGGCGTGTTCATTGCGCTGGGCGCCTTCGTCGCGGTCAGCGTGCTGGGCAGCATGGGTGACTGGACCGGCTCGCAGGAGCTGTGGCGCAACCTTGTTGCCGTCATTCCCGCCATGCTCGTCGCCATGCTCGTAGCGGGTGCTGTGGGCCTGGCGTTTGAGCGTTTCATTGTGCGGCCGGTGTATGGCCAGCACTTGAAGCAGATCCTTATCACCATGGGCGGGATGATCATCGGTGAAGAGATCATCAAGATGATCTGGGGCCCAGCGCAGATTCCGCTGCCACTGCCGGCCGGCATGCAAGGCTCCCTCTTCATCGGCGACGCTGCCATCGAGAAATACCGGCTGATTGCCGTGGTCGTGGGCCTGCTGGTGTTCGGCGCGCTGGCCTGGACCTTGGCGCGGACCAAGGTGGGCCTCTTGATCCGCGCCGGAGTACAGGACCGCGAGATGGTCGAGTCGCTCGGCTACCGCATCCGGCGCCTGTTTATTGGGGTGTTTGTTGCCGGCAGCGCACTCGCGGGCCTGGGTGGCGTGATGTGGGGCCTGTACCAGCAGAGCGTGATTCCGCAGATGGGTGCGCAGGTCAACGTGCTGATCTTCATTGTGATCATCATCGGCGGGCTCGGCAGCACGGGTGGGGCGCTGATCGGTGCACTGCTGGTCGGGCTGATGGCCAACTACACCGGCTTCCTTGTGCCGAAGGTGGCGCTGTTTTCGAATATTGCGCTGATGGTCGCCATCCTGCTCTGGCGGCCCCAGGGCGTTTATCCGGTCACGAACCGCTGAACCGGAGCCCAGCCATGTTGAACCGAATCCTCTCTGGCGACTATCCGCGCAGCCGCGTGCTGACCGTGGTACTGGTCGCCATCTTCCTCGGGCTGGCGTTCGCACCGTTTCTGTTCCCCGGCGTCAAGGCGCTGTCGGTCGCGGCCAAGGTGCTGGTCTTTGTGGTGCTGGTCGCCAGCTTCGATTTGCTGCTGGGCTACACCGGCATCGTGAGCTTTGCGCACACCATGTTCTTTGGTATCGGTGCCTACGGCGTGGCAGTGGCCAGCACGCGCATGGGCGCCGGCTGGGCGGCACTGGCGGTGGGCATCCTGGGGGCGTTGGTGCTGTCCTTCGTGCTGGCGCTCGCCGTCGGCCTGTTCTCGCTGCGCGTGCGCGCCATCTTCTTTGCCATGATCACGCTGGCCGTGGCGGCAGCGTTCCAGACGCTGGCGTCGCAGCTTTTCGGGATTACCGGTGGCGAGGACGGCCTCAGCTTCCGCCTGCCCGAATTGCTCGCGCCCAGCCACGAGTTTGCCGAAGACCCGTTCCTGGGCGTGTCGCTCGACGGGCGGCTGCTCACGTACTACCTGCTCTTCGTCACCGCAGTGGTGCTGGTGCTGGCGCTGCTGCGCATCGTCAACTCGCCCTTTGGCCGCGTGCTGCAGGCCATTCGCGAAAACGAGTTCCGCGCCGAGGCCATCGGCTACCGCGTGGTGGTGTATCGCACGCTCTCGTCCGTGCTGTCCGCATTGTTCGCCTGCCTGGCCGGCGCCATGCTGGCGATCTGGCTGCGCTACAACGGGCCGGACACTTCGCTGTCGTTTGAAATCATGATCGATGTGCTGCTGATCGTCGTCATCGGCGGCATGGGCACCATTTACGGCGCGGCCATTGGCGCCGTGCTGTTCCTCGTCGCCCAGAGCTACCTGCAGGACTTGCTGCGGCTGGGCCACGAGGCCGCGAGCAGCCTGCCCTGGCTGGCGGCCTTGCTCTCGCCTGACCGCTGGCTGCTCTGGCTGGGCGTGCTGTTTGTTTTGTCGGTCTATTACTTCCCCACTGGTGTTGTGGGGCGGCTGCGTGCCGGTGCAATCCGCAAGAAAGGACAAGTATGAGATTTACGTCGAACTACCTGTGCTGTGCAGGCCATGAAATCCATTACACGGATTGGGGCTCTGCGCAATCGCCCGCGGTGATTGCCTGGCACGGCCTGGCTCGAACCGGCCGTGACATGGATGAGCTGGCCGAGCATCTGAGCATGCGTTACCGGGTGATTTGTCCTGACACCATAGGGCGTGGCCTGAGCCAGTGGAGCAGCCAGCCCGGGCGCGACTACTGTCTTGCGGCCTATGCACGCATTGCCACCGACCTGTTTGACCAGCTTCACATCGACCGGGCGCACTGGGTCGGGACTTCGATGGGCGGCTCCATCGGCATGGTGTGCGCATCGGGCCTGCTGGCGCCATCGATGAAGGCGCGCATCCGGAGCCTGACCCTCAACGACAACGCGCCCGAACTGGCGCAGCCCGCGCTTGCCCGCATCCGCGCCTATGCGGGCAACCCGCCGTCCTTCGCCACCGTACGCGAACTCGAGGCCTTTTTCCGCCAGGTTTACAAACCCTACGGCTGGCTCAGCGACGCGCAGTGGCTGCGCCTGACCGAAACCTCCACGCGCCGATTGCCCGATGGCCGCGTGACCCCGCACTATGACCCGGCCATGGTGCAGCAGTTTATTCATTACCCCAACGATTACTTGAACTGGGA
>JAHFQQ010000280.1 GCA_023259235.1 Polaromonas sp.
ATCGCCGGGCTCCAAGCCAGGCGTTGTGGCGGCCGCTGCATTTGGCAGGTCTGGTCGCGTTCATTGGGGTGCTTCATGCCCGCGGGCAACCGCGGCAAGCCGACGCTTGGCACAAGCGACAGCGCACGACCAACCGGCGAACACCCCCATTTGAATGATGCTTTACGCGACGTCATTAAGCGAGATTTTGACGCCGCTGATCAATCACCAACACAGAGGAGATCATGAAATGGGAAACGAATCCTGCAAGCCCAACCTGCTCATGCTCTGGCCAGCACTGGATCTGGCGATGGCAAAGCGGCTTGACCCCCCGGCAACCGCCGACGTGATCGGACGGCCGGAGGCACAGCAACGCGCCATGATCGACAGGCATTGGAACGATCTGCAAAATGCCTTTCTTCCGGACGAGCATCATGAGCGCGTCAGCTGAATCGCTGTGAAATTGCGCCAGCTACAGCCACATCGACCACGGTACTGCGCCGATTGAAAGCGGTTGCCCTTCGGCACCGGGCCAGGTTGCGCGTCATGTATGACGCCGAGGAAGCGCACCCGACCTACAGGCCTGCTCGTGCCGGCAGCCCGGGCACCATCGCAACGTCCTTGCGTTTTCTGGAGGGGCGCGACGCTGGATCAGCTGATGCGGCGTTGCCCATGCCAGGTGCTCATCGTCAAGCAAGCGTCTTCCGGGTGGTATGTCCGCCTTTTCCATTGGCCTCCATGATTGGCAGCCACTTCTTCAAATCGCAGGCAAAGCTGGAGCTGGTGGCTTCCTCTACCCAACGCCGAATCCAACACGCCTACTTCTTCATTTCGTCCTTACTCATCGCATCTTTGGCCATGGCATCTTTGCCCATGGCGTCCTTTTTCATTGGGTCCTTGACCATGGTGTCTTTCTTCATGCTGTCGTTGCCCATCGCGTCCTTTTTCATGCCATCCTTGGCCATGCTGGCCTTTTTCATGGGGTCTTTGGCCATGGTGTCATTCTTCATGCTGTCGTTGCCCATCGCGTCCTTTTTCATGCCATCCTTGGCCATGCTGGCCTTTTTCATGGGGTCTTTGGCCATGGTGTCATTCTTCATTCCGTCTTTAGTCATGCCGTCCTTGTTCATGGCATCCTGAGCGAAAGCCGTACTTCCCGCAAGCAAAAGGGTAATGGACAAAAGGGTTGAGGTGATTGTTTTCATAGTGAACTCCATTGAGGTGATGATGAAATGGCAGTAGTGCCAGGTTTTCAGGGCATCCGGGCTGTGATGCTCAGCTGCCTCCGAACCAGTTGTACCCCTGGTCTTCCCAGTAGCCTCCGGGGTAGGTGTTGGTGACGAAAATCGCCTGAATGTGTTTGGGATTCTTGTAGCCAAGCTTGGTTGGCATGCGCAATTTCATCGGAAAGCCGTACTTGGGCGGCAGGGGTTGGCCGTCGTAGGTCAGTGCCAGCACGGTTTGCGGGTGCAGTGCCGTGGGCATGTCGATGCTGGTGAAGTAGTCGTCGGCGCACTTGAAGCCGACGTACCTGGCGTGCAGGTCCGCCCCCACGTTGCGAAGAAAACTGCCAAATGCAACACCACCCCACTTGCCAATGGCGCTCCAGCCTTCCACGCAAATGTGGCGCGTCACCTGGTCAATCTGCGGCATGGCCCGTAATTCAGGCAGGGTCCATTTGTGTTTGTCTGCGACCAGGCCAGTGACTTCAAGGCGGTAGCTGCTTTCCTCCACCTCGCGCACCTCGTCTTCACCGTAGTAAGCGTTAAATGGAAAAGGGCGGGTAATCATCGACTCGGGGTAGGTCGGAGCCAGGCGCCCGGGATCAAATAGCCAGCCCTGCACATCGTCATTCATGCGGGATATCCGGGTCAGCGCGGTCTCTACGCTGGTCTCATCGACCAGTGTGCAACCGGTGAGCATGGCCAGGCCGCCCAACGTTAGCGAACGACGCAAGAAGTCGCGCCGCGCTGGCCCGGTGGTCTTGCTGGTGTGGCTGATGCGATTGACCGCGTCTTTCAATACGGCATCGCCGTCGATGGCCAGACGGTTTGGAAGCTTGACGATCATTTCATTGACTCCTTAACGACCGCGAACCATATAGATCAGAGTGCGCGGCACCAGCGCCACCATTACCAGATGAACCGCCACAAACGCAGCCAGTGCCGCCATGGCAAAGAAGTGGATCCGGCGGGCCCCCTCGTATCCAGACAGGAGCTCGCGCAGCATCGGGAATTGCACCGACTTCCAGAGCACCAGCCCGGATACAACCAGCAGGACGCTGTCGAGCATCACAAACAAATAGGCAAGTCGCTGCACCATGTTGTAGTGCTGTGGATCGGCATGGGCCAGCCGGCCCTTGAGTGCGGCCAGCAGATCGGCCAGCAGTACTCTCAGCGAGAGGGGATAGAACTTGTGGCGCAGGCGACCGCTTGCCAGATTGACAGCCAGATACAGTAAGCCGTTCACGCCCAGGATCCACATAGCGGCAAAGTGCCACTGGATGGCGCCTCCCAGCCATCCTCCCAAAGTGATGCTGTCGGGAATTGCAAAGCCGAGAAAGGCAGTGGCGTTATAAATTCTCCAGCCACTCATCATGAGAATGAAGACCACCAAAGCATTGAGCCAATGCATGGCCCGCAACCATCCTGGGTGAACGATGTGTTTTCGAGAAGTCATCAAAGCTCCTTTGAATTTCCACCCAAAACCAGGCTGGAATTTCCATGCGGCATGAATTTGTACGGCGCAGTTTGAATCCATGATTTGCTTGCAGGTTGCCATGTAGTTCGTCGGGACCTGGCAACGGGTTACAGTTCCCGGCAGAATCCGAAGAAAATATCTTTTGGACCCGCTGTAACCTGAAGCCTCTATGAAACGAATAGAAGAAAAGGATGCCCGGCTCACGGCCAGCGAAAACCAGCTGCGCGAGTTGCTGATGCGGGGCCAGGCCGGGGACGCAGTGGCCTACCACCGGTTTCTAAAAGTCCTGAGTGCGCATTTGCGGGCCTATTTCAGAAAACGACTTTTTCAACGGCCCGATGAAGTAGAGGATCTCGTGCAAGAAACACTGCTCGCGGTGCACAACCAGCGACACACCTACCGCCCCAACCAGCCCCTGACGGCCTGGGTATATGCGATCGCCCGCTACAAGCTGGTAGACCTGTTGCGCGCGCGCTCGTCGCGCGAGGCATTGACGGATCCGCTGGACGATGAGCTTGAAGTGTTTGCGTCATCCGATACCGAGGCAGCGGATGCCAGGAAGGACCTGCACAAGCTGCTGGCCGGTTTGCCCGACCGCCAGCGCCTGCCCATCGTGCACGTCAAGCTGGAAGGACTGTCCGTGGCGGAGGCGGCGCAACTCACGGGCATGTCGGAAGCAGCCATCAAGGTCGGGGTCCACCGGGGCCTGAAGGCCCTCGCGGCCAGGATCAGGGGAACCAATGAAAACTGACGAACTCATTTCCCTGCTGGCCAAAGGTGCCGCGCCAATACCCGCAAACGCGGTAAGCCGGCGCTTTGCTGTAGCCCTGGGCTGCGGCCTTCCGGTCGCTGTGCTACTCATGGCGGTCACATTCGGCATACGCGCTGACCTGGCCCAGGCCATGGGCGAATGGATACTCTGGCTGAAGCTTGCCTTTGCTGGCTGCCTCGCGCTGGCTGGTTTTATCGCCACCGAACGGCTGGCCCGCCCCGGCATGCGTCTTGGCGGCGTATGGGTGGCGTTGGTGGCGCCGGTATTGGTGCTGTGGCTGGTCACGGCCACGGTGCTGATCGCTGCCGCGCCAGCGCAACGCGCTGACCTCATCCTCGGCGAGACCTGGAAGACCTGTCCTTTCAATATCGCGCTGATTTCGCTGCCGCTGTTTGCGGCGACACTTTACGCCATGAAAGGTCTTGCCCCGACTCGCCCGGCGCTTGCCGGGGCCAGTGCCGGTCTGTTGGCCGGGGCGCTGGGCACACTGGTGTATGCGCTGCACTGCCCGGAGTCGGCCGCGCCTTTCGTCGGTGTCTGGTACGTGCTGGGGATCGCAATTCCGACGCTGGCCGGGACGGTGTTGGGACAGCGGGTGTTGCGGTGGTAGTTAGCTCTGCATCCTGTCGAATTGGACCATGACTCCCAACAGTTCTCTTCATCGGCCCA
>JAHFQQ010000281.1 GCA_023259235.1 Polaromonas sp.
GACGCCGGAGTCGGCCATCTCGTGGTAGAAGTCGTTGCCTTCGCGGGTGCGCTCGCCCACGCCCGCGAACACCGACAGGCCCGAGTGCGCCTTGGCGATGTTGTTGATGAGCTCCATCATGTTGACGGTCTTGCCGACACCGGCACCGCCGAACAGGCCGACCTTGCCGCCCTTGGCGAACGGGCACACCAGGTCGATCACCTTGATACCGGTTTCCAGCAGTTCCTGTGATGGCGACAGTTCATCATAGGCCGGAGCCTTGCGGTGAATCGACGCGGTCAGCGCCTGGTCAACCGGGCCACGCTCGTCAATCGGTGCTCCCAGCACGTCCATGATGCGGCCCAGCGTGGCTTTTCCAACCGGCACCATGATCGGCGCGCCGGTGTTGTAGACCACATTGCCGCGGCGCAGGCCATCCGATGTGCCGAGCGCAATGGTGCGGACAATGCCGTCGCCGAGCTGTTGTTGCACTTCCAGCGTCAGCGCAGAGCCTTCCATCTTTAGCGCATCGTAGATTTTAGGCATCTGGTCGCGCGCAAATTCCACGTCCACCACCGCGCCAATACACTGGACAATCTTGCCCTGAACGTTCGTGTTCGCTTGTAGATTCTCTTGAGCCATGACTGAATCCTTTTTTTCCGTTCTGTCGTTCTTTAAATCTTGATGCGCGGCTTACACCGCGGCTGCCCCGGCGACGATTTCCGAAAGTTCTTTCGTGATCGCCGCCTGGCGCGTTTTGTTGTATATCAGTTTGAGTTCGTCAATGACGCTGCCGGCGTTGTCCGTGGCGGCCTTCATGGCCACCATGCGGGCCGACTGTTCCGAGGCCATGTTTTCGGCAACTGACTGGAACACCAGCGCCTCGACGTAGCGCACCATCAGGTCGTCAATCACGGTCTGCGCATCGGGCTCGTAAATGTAGTCCCAGCCATGCTGGTCCTTGTCAGCCTGCAGATGGGCAGCGGTCAGCGGCAGCAATTGCTCGATCGCCGGCTCCTGCTTCATCGTGTTGATGAACTTGGTGTAGCACAGGTACACCGCCTTGATCTTGCCTTCGCTGTAGGCGTCGAGCAGCACCTTGACCGGGCCGATCAGCGTGTCCAGGTGCGGCTTGTCGCCCAGTTGCGTGGCGTGGGAGACCACTTTGACGCCAACACGATTGAGAAATCCCAGCCCCTTGTTGCCAATGGCCACCGCCTGCGCTTCATCGCCCGCGGCCTGCAAGGCCTTGAGCTGGCCCGTCACCATGCGCAAAATGTTGGTGTTCAGGCCGCCGCACAGGCCCTTGTCGGTGGTCACCACGATAAAGCCGGTGGTCCTGGTGTCGTTGGACTCCATGAACGCGTGGGTGTATTCGGGGTTGGCCTGGCTCAGGTTGGCCGTGATGTTGCGGATCTTGTCGCTGTAGGGACGGGCGGCACGCATCCTTTCCTGCGCCTTGCGCATTTTTGAGGCCGCCACCATTTCCATGGCTTTGGTGATCTTCCTGGTGTTTTCCACCGATTTGATCTTGCCGCGAATTTCCTTGCCTGCTGCCATTATTTAGCCCCCACGCTTTTCACTTCGTGTAATGCGCTGCCCCCCGGGGGGGCCGCTGCACCTGCGGCCCGGCAAAGCCGGTTCCGCGGCCCCTGCTTGAAGGGCCAAACCGTGACGATTGTCGGTGCGCTCATAGGTCGATTTCAGTTGATTTACGCGAACGATTTTTTGAACGTCGCCACCGCTGTGTCCAGTTCGGCCTCGGCGTCCTTGTCCATGGCTTTGCTGGCTTCGAGCCTGGCCATCAGCGCGGCGTTCTTGTCCTTCAGCCAGGCCTGCAGGCCACGCTCGAAATCAAGTACTTTCTTGACTTCCACGTCATCCATGAATCCCTTGTTCACGGCAAACAGCGTAACGGCCATATTGGAGATGGACAGCGGCGAGTACTGGGCCTGCTTGAGCAGTTCGGTCACGCGGGCGCCACGGTCAAGCTGCTTGCGGGTGGCTTCGTCCAGGTCGGAGGCAAACTGCGCAAACGCGGCCAGTTCACGGTACTGTGCCAGGTCGGTGCGGATACCACCCGACAGGCCCTTGATCAGCTTGGTCTGGGCAGCACCACCGACGCGCGACACCGAGATACCGGCGTTGATGGCGGGGCGGATGCCGGCGTTGAACAGGCTGGTTTCCAGGAAGATCTGGCCATCGGTGATCGAGATCACGTTGGTGGGCACAAAGGCGGAAACGTCGCCGGCCTGCGTTTCGATGATCGGCAGGGCCGTCAGCGAGCCGGTCTTGCCCTTGACTGCGCCCTTGGTGAAGTCTTCAACGTATTTTTCATTCACGCGAGCGGCACGCTCCAGCAAACGGCTATGCAGATAGAAGACGTCGCCAGGGTAGGCTTCGCGGCCCGGCGGACGGCGCAACAACAGCGAAACCTGACGGTAGGCCACCGCCTGTTTGGACAGGTCGTCATACACAATCAGCGCGTCCTGGCCACGGTCGCGGAAGTACTCGCCCATGGTGCAGCCTGAGTATGCGCTCACATACTGCATGGCCGCTGATTCGGAGGCCGAGGCCGCAACCACAATGGTGTACTCCATGGCGCCGGCCTGTTCCAGTGCGCGCACCACGTTTTTGATCGAAGACGCCTTCTGGCCGATCGCCACATAGACGCAGGAAACGCCTGCGCCCTTCTGGTTGATGATGGTGTCAATCGCCACGGCGGTCTTGCCGGTCTGGCGGTCGCCGATGATCAGTTCGCGCTGGCCACGGCCGATCGGCACCATGGAGTCGATCGACTTCAGGCCGGTCTGCAGTGGCTGGCTTACCGACTGGCGCGCGATCACGCCCGGCGCCACCTTTTCGATCACGTCGGTCATCTTGGCGTTGATCGGGCCCTTGCCGTCAATCGGCTGACCGAGCGCGTTGACCACCCGGCCCAGCAGCTCCGGGCCGATGGGCACTTCCAGAATACGGCCCGTGCACTTGACGGTGTCGCCTTCGGCAATGTGCTCGTATTCGCCCAGAATCACCGAGCCGACCGAGTCACGCTCAAGGTTCAGCGCCAGCCCATAGGTTGGCGTGCCGTCCGCCGTGGCGGGAAATTCAAGCATCTCGCCCTGCATCACGTCGGACAGTCCATGGATGCGAACGATACCGTCGGCCACCGACACGACAGTGCCCTGGTTACGGACATCTGCGCTGACGGTCAAGCCTTCGATGCGGCTCTTGATCAGCTCGGAAATTTCTGCGGGATTGAGTTGCATGACTCTTTCCTTCTTTCTATGTTGTTGGCTAAAAACCTGCGATGGCGCCGCGGCGCCGGTTCAGGAAATCAGCGCCGCTTTCATTTGCTCCAAACGGGCTTTTACCGAGGTGTCCAGCACCTCGTCGCCCACCACGACACGCACTCCGCCGATCAGGGCTGGCTCCAGCTCAACCGTGAGGTTGAGTTTGCGGCCAAAGCGCTTTTCCAGCGTTATGGCCAGATCGGCCAGCGCCGGGCCCTCGAGCGCGAAGGCGCTGTACACAGTGGCATCGGACGACCCGCGCCTTGCATTTTTCAAGGCGCGGAACTGGCTGGCAATTTCCGGCAGAACGCTAATGCGGCCGTTATCAATCACGGCGCGCAGGAAGTTTTTCGCTGCTTGCGGCAGCTTCGCTTTGGCGACGCCAGCGATCACTTCAAACGTCTGTTCCGCGGTCACACCGGGGTTGCCGGCAAACTGCTGCAACTGGCTGTTGGCCGCAATGGCCGCCAGTTCATCGAGCCAGATGGAGGTGCCGTCCAGGTCAGACCCGCAAGCCTTGAACAGCGCTTCGGCGTAGGGGCGGGCAATGGTGGCGAGTTCGGCCATGGTTATGCCCCTGTCAAAGTTCGGTCTTCAGGCGGCCCAGCAAGTCAGCATGCACGCTGGCATTGACTTCCTTGCGCAGAATCTGCTCGGCCCCCTTGACTGCCAGCGCAGCAACCTGCTCGCGCAGGGTTTCGCGAGCCTTGACGGTTTGCTGCTCGGCTTCGACCCTGGCGGCGGCGATGATTTTGCTGCCTTCCTCGGTCGCCCTGGCTTTGGCCTCTTCAATCAGTGTCTGACCGCGGCGCTCGGCTTCGGCCAGCCGCACGGCCGATTCA
>JAHFQQ010000282.1 GCA_023259235.1 Polaromonas sp.
CCCCCAGCGCCCGGCCATCTGCGGCGTGAGGGTTTCGAGCTTGCGCACCACCATCGGCGACTTGTTGAGGTGAACCGATTTGAGCGGCAGCCGCAGCACGCCTTCGGGCAAGTCCGCTGACCTGCTGAACAGGCGCTGGCGCAACGTGGCCACGTCCAGCAGCGGCAGCTCGCTCGGGTCGTGCGACAGGTCCCAGGCCAGCAGCTCGTTCTTGTTGGTGGGATGGGTCGCAAGCGGCCACATCACGGCCAGGCAACCGCGCTCGGGCGGAAACCGGCCAGAGACATGCAGAAAAGGCTGGGCCGCCTGGCGGCTGGTGGGCAAGCCCAGCTCGGCGGCTACCCGGTCTTTCTTGTGCAGGCCAAGGCAAAAGTCAAACAGCTTGGGCTGCGCGGTGCGAATCAGCCGCGCCAGCGCAATGGTGGCGCGCACGTCCGACAAGGCATCGTGTGCTGCTTCATGCAGCAGCCCATTGGCACGCGCCAGGTCTTCGAGCCTGAAGCTGGGCTGGCCGATATGCGGACCGTCCTCCTTGAGCGGCCACTGAATGCCGTCAGGCCGCAGCGCATAGGCCATGCGCACCACGTCCAGCAAATCCCAGCGACCGCAGTCGTTTTGCCACTCGCGCCCATACGGGTCAATCAGGTTGCGCCAGAACATGAAGCGCGTTACCTCGTCGTCAAAGCGGATGGTGTTGTAACCCACGCCAATGGTGCCGGGCTCGGCCAGCGCCTGCTCGATCCGCGCCGCAAATGCGTGCTCGGCCAGACCGTTTTTCAGGCAGTGCTGCGGCGTGATGCCGGTGATCAGGCAGGACGCCGGATCAGGCAAATAGTCACGGGCCGGCTGGCAGTAGAGCATCAGCGGCTCACCCACTTCGTTGAGTTCGGCATCAGTGCGAATTCCGGCAAATTGCGCCGGCCGGTCGCGCCGCGGATTGAGGCCGAAGGTTTCGTAGTCGTGCCAGAAAAAGGTGTGGGAGGGCATAAAAAACTCAGAGTAAGGGTGAAAACAGCCGCGCCGTCGCATCGGCCAGGCGCATCGGGAAGTTCTGCCGGCGCCGGGCCGGCACGGCGGCCGAACTGCGCAGGTCGGTCTCGAACTGCGCCACCAGCGGTCCGGCCAGCGCCGGGCCATAAACCACGGCCATCACTTCGAAGTTGAGGCGAAAGCTCCGGTTGTCAAAGTTGGCGGTACCCACCATGGCACAGTTGTCGTCGACCACCAGCGTCTTGGAATGGAGCATGCGCGCCTTGTATTCCCAGACCTTGACGCCGGCGGCGATCAGTTCGCCAAAATAGGAGCGCGCAGCGGCGCTGACGATCCGGCTGTCGCTGCGGCGGGGCACCAGCAGCCGCACATCGACGCCACGCAGTGCCGCACTGGTCAGCGCCATCAACGCCGGTTCACCCGGCACGAAGTAGGGCGTGGTCAGCCAGGCGCGATGGTATGCCGCGTTGATGGCTGCAATATGCATGCGATGAATCGGCTCCAGCGCGTTATCGGGTCCGCTGGTGACGATCTGCACCGCAATATCACCCGCCTGCATGTCAGGCAGGAGCTGCGGCAGGAGGTGCGGAAACGTGCGGTCGGTGTCATCCGGACGCTCACCGGTGGTGTAGGCCCAGTCTTCCAGAAAGATCGTCTGCAGCCAGCGCACGGCGCTACCCTCAATGCGCAGATGCACGTCGTGGCAGGCGTCAGCCCGGGTCCGTCTGTCTTCCGCGTCGGTAATATTGACGCCGCCGGTGAAGCCGATAGACCCGTCGCACACCACAATCTTGCGGTGGCTGCGGTAGTTGGTCACGGGGCGCAGCCGGCGGCCTATGCGGGTGTCATGGAAAAGCCCGACTCTGACACCGGCGTCCTTCAGCGGAGCCATGAACCGGCGGCCCAGCCGCTTGGACCCCAGCGCATCGACCAGCAGGCGCACCGCAACGCCCTGCCGCGCCTTTTGCACCAGCAGATCACGCAGCGCAGTGCCGATCTGGTCGGGTTCGAAAATGTAGTATTCCAGGTGCACATGGTCGCGGGCACCCCGAATCGCCTCGAAGAGGCTGTCAAAAGTGCGCGCACCACCGGAAAGGAGTTCTACCGAGCTGGCACTTGCCACCGGCAGGCCGCAGGCAGCCGTGCCGAGCGTAACCATTTGCCGCAAGGCCGGCGGCCCCGTTTCCGCGGCTTTGCGCAACAGGACCAAATCTGTCACGCCACGCGAGCGGACGCGGCTGCGCAGTCGCTTGAGACGCTGCTTCCTGAGACGCTGGGGGCCCAGGAAGTAATAGATGATGAAGCCCGCAAAAGGCAGCAACGCCAGTGAAAGAATCCAGCTCATGGTGGACACAGGCGCGCGCTTTTGCATCACGATCCAGACCGACAGGATGGCGATGTATGCGCTCCAGGCCAGCGAGAGGGCGGTCTTCCAGTCGGAGCTGAGTTCCGGGAGTGTCAAGGCAGGGGGTCTTCAGGTGCAGGAAATAAAAAAGGCCGATAGCGTGATGCTACCGGCCTTTTGGGTTGCTACTGGCGGGAATCAGTGCAATCAGTTGGTTTCTGCCGCCGCCGCCTCGGGTTTGGCCCGGCCTTCGCGTTTTGACAGCGGCTGGATATCGAGCAGGACCTCGCCGTTTTCCACCCCTTTTTCGTCGGTGGTAACTTTCATGTCCACACTCAGCCGGCCACCCTCGGTGAGGCGCCCGAACAGCAACTCGTCAGCCAGCGCACGACGGATCGTGTCCTGGATCAGGCGCTGCATCGGCCGCGCGCCCATGAGCGGATCAAAGCCCTTCTTGGCCAGGTACTTGCGCAGCGTGTCGGTGAAGGTGACTTCCACGCGCTTCTCGGCCAGTTGCGTTTCGAGTTGCAGCAGGAATTTATCGACCACGCGCAGGATGACCGGCTCGTCGAGCGACTTGAAGCTCACCACCGCATCGAGCCGGTTGCGGAACTCCGGCGTGAACAGGCGTTTGATGTCGGCCATTTCATCGCCCGCCTCGCGCGAGTTGGTAAAGCCGATGCTTGCCTTGTTCATGGTCTCGGCACCGGCGTTGGTGGTCATGACGATGATGACATTGCGGAAATCAGCCTTGCGGCCATTGTTGTCGGTCAGCGTGCCATGATCCATGACCTGCAGCAGCACGTTGAAGATGTCGGGATGCGCTTTCTCGATTTCGTCGAGCAGCAGCACCGCGTGCGGCTTCTTGGTAATCGCCTCGGTCAGCAGGCCGCCCTGGTCAAAGCCTACATAGCCCGGAGGCGCGCCAATCAAGCGGCTCACGGCGTGCCGTTCCATGTACTCCGACATGTCAAAGCGGATCAGCTCAATGCCCATGATGTAGGCTAGTTGCCTGGCCGCTTCGGTCTTGCCAACGCCAGTTGGGCCGGAGAACAGGAAGCTGCCGATCGGCCGGTCTTCCTTGCCCAGACCGGAGCGCGCCATCTTGACCGCCGATGCGAGCACATCGAGCGCCTTGTCCTGGCCGAACACCACGCTTTTCAGGTCGCGTTCGAGAGTCTTGAGCTTGCCGCGGTCGTCATTGGAAACATTGGCGGGCGGAATGCGCGCGATTTTTGCCACGATCTCTTCAACTTCGGTCTTGGTAATGGTTTTCTTGCGCCTGGAAGCCGGCAAAATGCGCTGGGCAGCGCCCGCCTCGTCGATCACATCGATGGCCTTGTCGGGCAAATGGCGATCATTGATGTACTTGGCGCTCAGCTCGGCGGCCGCCTGCAGCGCAGCCATGGCGTACTTGACGCTGTGGTGCTCTTCATAGCGCGATTTCAGGCCTTTGAGGATCTCGACGGTTTCCTGCACCGAGGGCTCCACCACATCAATCTTCTGGAAGCGCCGGGACAGCGCGGAGTCTTTCTCGAAAATGCCACGGAACTCGGTAAAGGTTGTTGCGCCAATGCACTTGAGCTGACCCGAGCCGAGCGCGGGCTTGAGCAGGTTGGACGCATCGAGCGTTCCGCCCGAAGCCGCGCCGGCGCCGATCAGGGTGTGGATTTCGTCAATGAACAAAATGCCGTTGGGCTTGTCCTTCATGGCCTTGAGCACGCCCTTGAGGCGCTGTTCGAAATCACCGCGGTACTTGGTGCCCGCCAACAGCGC
>JAHFQQ010000037.1 GCA_023259235.1 Polaromonas sp.
GCTGATGCGGCCCAAGCTATGCAAGCTCCATGGGTTGTCAGTCACAGAGGTGGACGTCATCCTGACAGACCTTGCCCGCCACGCCATTGTGCTATCTCCCGTCAGCACTGCGGCGGTCCTGCGCGCCCCGGACTCGGGCGATCAATTTCTTTGGGATCTTCTCGCCGCCCGAACCGACTTGGTGCTGGTCACCGGCGACAAATTGCTGCTGCAAGACCAGGCAATGCAGCAACGGGTCGTCTTGCCGCAAGCCTTGGCAGCGCAGTTGCAGCACTGAGTTGCCATGTTTTTATAGCTCTATGGGTCCGATAGGGTTGGGCGGTCTCAAGTCCAGGTGCTGGGACGGCTTGGTTAATTGAATCTGAGGATTCAATTGGAATCTGACCCCGATTAACTGCCGCATCCCGGCGTCTCAGAATTTAATGGAATTTGACCCGAATACCGACTAATCCGCTCATCTCAGGGCGCAACAACGGCAGCCAGCTGCGAATACTTTTCTTTTTCAAGCCTGTGTAGCTCATTCTTGCAGGCGCTGTAGTAGAAGTCTCCAAACATGCCGTGAATAATTGCCATCTGGAGACTTGCTCCCTGCGGATCTCCGTTGAGCGCCAAGGCCAGGGCGTAGCGGAAATGCACGGTGCCGTAGGGAAAGCGCTGCGCCACTTTTCTGAGGTTTTCCAAATCAGCTTTTGACATATTGGGCTCGGCAACTTGCCTGGCCGCCCTGAGCATAGCGGCTAGGTGCGAGATCATCACCACGTGCGGAATTTCGTAGGATTCAGGCGTTTTCCCAACGTGCAAGTTTTCGAAGCGAACGATCCGAAAGTCTTCTTCAATCAGGAAATACTCGTAACTTAGATAACTGCCCAATGACACCCACAGGGCCAAAAACCCCCAAGCCCAGCGCATATCGAGAGCAATCATCCTGGCAGGCACCCTGGCCGCTTCCACGACACCCGCCATGAACCCGGCCGCGACCAAAAAGTAGGCGTAGGCGAACGGAAACTCTAGCATGCTATGCACCGCAAAAGGCAACAGACAAGCCATGGCGAGGACCGCGTGTGGGCGCGAGGTATCCCGAATGCGGGCGAAAAACCAGCAGGCAATGGCACCACTCAGCAAAAGACCGAGTGGAATTCCATTCCACACCAGCAGGTCTAGGACAAAATTATGTGCATTGCTGTACGTGATAGTCCCGGGGAAGGCTATCGCACCAGCCGCATGGGCGGTTGGTGTCTGGTTCCAGCCGTATCCCAACCAAGGCGACTGAAGCACGGCATAGGTAACTTGTTGCCATATGCGCCAACGCAGGCCGACGGCCTCGATGGAAATGACGCGACGCACATCACCCAGCAGCAAAACCTCGCTCAGCCAAGGCAACAGCAGCGTGCCAATAAAAAAGCAAACAACCCACCATGCGACGGCCTTAGTGGAAACGCGCAACTTGACCGTTCTCTTTTTCCAGATCAGGAACCCGCTCACAGCCAGTACGCTCAGCATACCTGCCCGTGACTGAGTCAAGACCAAAACCCCCGTCATGAATGCAATGCCGAAAAGAAAGGCAAACCGGTTAATCGCGCGCTGCTCGTACACATAGGTAAACGCCGCCATTCCCATGAGCAATAACGTTGCCAATTGATTGGGTTGCCCGAGGTTGCCCATAGCGCGGGCTCCGATTTCGGTTTGGACGACATAGTTACCAAGTGAATCCTGCAAATTCAACCACTGGGCCAAACCGATAGCAGCGGATCCCATAGCAGCAAACCAGAGGCAATGCATAAGGCCTGTCAAGCCCAATGGAAGCTGCTCATCCTCAGCGCGGCCAAAGGCATACCCAACCACGACCGCAGCCAAGAGCCCACAAAGATACAACGAAGACAGCAGTGCGTCACCAGCAAACAAGCTGATGCCTGTTGCATATTGAAGCCAAGGCAGCAGGGCCGTTAGTGCGATCCAGAGATTGGCTCGTGGCATGACAACCGGAATCCGTAATAGCACGCAGGCGAGCAAGCCGAACAGACCCACAAATGCTAACATTTCGGCATGAAAATTCAGCCACGGCGGATAGTGGTCAGCAGAGAACCAGGCCAGCGTGAAAAACAGCAACCCTAGCGTGTATGCAAGTGACCTAAACATAAGGGCGAAGCGGGGCGCTTGGAAAGCCATTCGAATTCAGATTGTGCTGCATGGGAACCACCAACTCAGACTGCGAAGCTGTTTCAATCAAGACCGCCATTCCAGACTAAAAAAAAGAGCGTGCAAAGCACGCTCTTTTGACAATTTTCGCGAGACCAACTTACGGCGAGAATGACCCGTCGGGAGTAATAGTCGCTTTGCAAGAACCCGGGAGGAACTTCAGTACCGAGACATCTGCGGCAGACGTGCCACAAGTCCAGTTGTTAATTTGAGTTCCAATGCCTGTTGGGTTGGCCATTTCAACACCGGCGCTATCATTTGGTTGCAAATACACTGCTTTGCCGTCAATATTGGCATCGCCAAAGGCTTGAGCAATAACCTTGACTTGACCATTTACGCTGGTCTGAATCTTAGCAATGTACTTGCTTGTAGAAACAGAGCTTTCGCAACCCCAACCGCCGGCGACTGGCGCGGCAGAAGCTGTTGAAGATTGGTAAGCTTCAGTGATTGCAGTACGGCAACCCGAAGCCGCCAAGATCACTTCAGACATTTTGGCTTTCTTGGTGTAATCCTGATAAGCCGGCAAAGCCACCGCCGCCAAAATACCAATGATCGCCACGACGATCATCAACTCGATCAGGGTGAAACCCTGTTGAACCTTTTGCATGGAACGTTTCATAAAAACTCCTTGGTTGGAAAAACTTGCCCTCCGTTAATGCAGATTGCGTGCCAGCCGCCTCAAACCCGCTTTTTGCGCACTTAAGTATGGCTTTATTTACAAAGCCAAGCTGCAAGCTTACGTTTTTTGGCAGGCAGCTCCAGTTTTGCCGACATTTTTGTCAACCGGCAAACCCAAGCTTTCAGGTACTCCGCCTTTCCGCCCAGCCAGCGCAGGATGTGGCGCTACGCCAGTTCGGGGGTAATTGGAGTCATATCCCAATTGTTTCATGGCCGCTCAGGCGACGATTTGGAAAGTTGAAATTTGACCCCGATTCCTCCCGGTCTTCTCCATGCCTGTGCAGTTGGATCCCAATTAACGTTTCAAGTCCCGATAGAAGTTTTCATGTGGCCCCACAGCTTCCAGGTACACCAGGCGAACGCCTTCATCCAATGTATAACCCAACAAATACAACTGTCCCACGCTGCGAAACTTGACGACACGCAGCGCTGCCAGATCGCCCTTCTTGCGCTCCCCAATTTCAGGGTTTTGAGCAAGCTCATCGACTGCAGCGTCCACGTCAGCGGCAGTATTGTCGTGCAACTTTTTATATTGCCGTGCAAATCGTCGGGTTTGCTGGACTGACCATGTCATGCGCGACCACTTCGGGGCACAAACGGCTTGGATTGGGCACGCGCCTCGGCCATTGAAGCCAAGGACTCTGCTACAAAACTGACCGGCAGATCAGGGTTATCGAGTGCGGCTCTGCCGACCCGTGCCCAGAACTCGATTTGGCCTGCGATGGAGCGATGCTCCACCGTCGCATCTTGCTTGGCTTGCTCATACAGTTCCTGATTGATCCGTATTGACGTGCTTACTGACATTTTGAGGCCTCTGGTAAATTTACCACGATTGTAGTAGAGACTTGAAGTAAGGGGGATGGAAATTGCCGAAATACCTCTTCCCCGTCATTGCGAGGAGCGAAGAGTAATGGAGAGTAATGGGGGTCAGAGTCCAATTAATCCCGAAGCTGCCTGATCGCACCGGCAGAAAGTTGGAAGTATGATATAATTTACTACTTCTTACTTTTAATTGCCTGCTTTGGATCTTCATGCCACAAGTCACCCTCCGCCCCAAAGGGCAAGTCACCATTCCCTCAAGTATTCTGGCGCAATGGAATGCCCGGCCCGATGACTTGCTCGACGTGCAGTTGGCTAATGGTGTTGTCATGTTCACGCCCGTAAGCCGGCGCGAAACCCCACCCGACCTGATGGCTTTCGCAGGTCTGGGCAAAGGCTTGTGGGGCGATACGCCGGAGCAGGTGGAAGCCAGCATTCAGAGCCTTCGCGACACATGGAGCCGCTGAATGGACTCCCTAAACGCAGCGCTGGCTCGCATGGCCGGTCAGCGCGTTTACTTCGACACCAACGTCTTCATTTACTTTCTTGATCAGGGGGCGCTGTTTGATGTGGTGGCCCCAATGCTGGCGGCCTGCGTTGAAGGCCGGATGACAGGCTGCACCGGCGACGCCGCCGTGGCAGAGACCATGGTGATGCCGTACCGGCACAACAACACGGCGAAAATTGCGCAGTTCAAAGCCTTTTTTGGACTTGAAGGTTTTTTGACGGTGCATGCCCACACCGCTCAGACGTTCGACCTGGCGGCGCAGCTTGCTGGCACCCAGGGCATGCGTTTGATGGATGCTCTGCATTACGCCACAGCCATTCAATCGGGCTGCCGGTTTCTGGTAACCAATGACACAGGCATCAAAAGCAGCGGCGAAATTGAAGTGATTCACGTCAAGGCCTTGCAAGCTTGACTGTTTGATGCACACCGGGTGAAGCATTTTCAAGTTCGCGGAGTCCCAGAGGGGTAAGGAACGAAGTTTGAGCGCCTTACTGGGGCAATGCCAATTGCACCCGGATAGCGTGCTCTACGGCAAGCATGTCTGACTTGGACAGCTCGTCAATTCTCGCTTTAAGTCGCACCTTGTCGGCGGCCATGATCTGATCGGCCATGGCTTTGCTGTCGCTGCCTGCGACGCAAACCCGGGCTTCACCGGGAAAAACCCGCTCCGTGTTGCCGGTCAGTGGCACGACGACAACGCGGGACAGATTGCGATTTGCAGAGTTGTTGCTGACGATGATCCCCGGCCTGGTCTTGCGGATCTCGCTGCCAACAGCCGGGTCGAACTCAACCCACCACACCTCACCGCGACGCATTCGCCACGTCCCCAATCAAGCCATTGATCCACTCGGAGGCCTCGACTTCACGCTGGCGGTCGTTGCTCATGGCACGATAGCCCTCGTCCATTGCAGTGTCGAGCACATGCGGCCGGGCGAGTGCTTCGAGGAATTGACTCACCTTGCCACGCCCAACAACTCGCAGCAAGCCGTCATAAACCGCTTCATCCATGGTGATGGTCATTCGCTTTTGCATGATTACTCCCTTATTGACGTGCATATGTACTGTGCATTGTGCATCAAATCTAGTAGAAGTGCCGGACTTTGAGGTCGAGTCAGGCCCTCAGGTACTCGGCCTTGCCGCCGAGCCAGCGCAGCACATGCCGCTGCGCCAATTCGGGGTGCTGGTCCAGCAGCAGCGGGGCCAACGCGCGCGCCCAGGCGAGCAGTTCGGCGTCAAGCGCCAGGTCGGCAAAGCGCAGCAGCGGCGCGCCGGACTGGCGCGCCCCCAGAAACTCGCCGGGGCCGCGAATCTCCAGGTCGCGCCGGGCAATTTCAAAACCGTCATTCGTTTCCAGCATGGCCTTGAGCCGGGCTTTGGCCATTTCGCCCAGGCGCGGCGCGTCACCCAGGGAATACAGCAGCACGCACGCTGATGCAGCCTGCCCGCGCCCGACCCGGCCGCGCAACTGGTGCAACTGGGAGAGGCCAAAGCGCTCGGCGTGCTCGATCACCATCAGCGAGGCGTTGGGCACGTCCACGCCGACTTCGATCACGGTGGTACTGACCAGCACGCCCATTTGCCCGCCGCTAAAGAGGCTCATCACGGCCTTTTTTTCGGCCGGCGGCATGCGCGAGTGCAGCAGGCCGACCATCACGCCGGGCAGGGCGGCGCTCAGCGCCTGGTGCGTTTCGGTGGCGTTGACCAGGTCAATCGACTCGCTTTCTTCAATCAGCGGACAGACCCAGTAAATCTGCCGCCCTTCGGCAAGCTGCCCGCGAATGCGTGCGATCACTTCGTCGCGCCGTGCTTCACTGACGACCCTGGTCACGATGGGGGTGCGGCCTGGCGGCAATTCGTCAAGGGTGGAAACATCCAGGTCGGCGTAGTAGCTCATCGCCAGCGTCCGGGGAATCGGCGTGGCGGTCATCATGAGCAGATGCGGCTCCTGGCCGCTTTCCTCGCCGTTTTCACTCATCTTGCTGCGCAGGGCCAGCCGCTGCGCCACGCCAAAGCGGTGCTGCTCGTCGATGACTGCAAGCGCCAGACGGTTGAATTTCACCTTGTCCTGAATCACCGCGTGGGTGCCGACGACCAGACCGGCCGCACCGCTTTCAATCAGCGCCAGCATCTCGCGGCGCTCCCTGGCCTTCTGGCTGCCGGTGAGCCAGGCGGTGGTAACGCCCAGCGGCTCGAGCCAGCCAACCAGCTTGCGAAAGTGCTGCTCGGCCAGAATTTCGGTGGGCGCCATCAGCGCGCACTGCCAGCCGGTGTCGATGCAGCGCGCCGCCGCCAGCGCGGCCACCACGGTTTTGCCGGCGCCCACATCGCCCTGCAGCAGGCGGTGCATGGGAATGGGTTTTTTCAGGTCGGCTTCGATTTCGGCGCAGACGCGCTGCTGCGCCGCCGTCAGCCGGAACGGCAGGAGGGCTAAAAGTTGCTGCTGCAAGCCGCCCTGCGCGCCGTGCAACGCCGGGCCGCCGAGCGCGGGCGCGCGCATGGCAGCACGCCCGCGCCGGGCCTGCAACTGCGACAGCTGCTGGGCCAGCAGTTCCTCGGCCTTCAGCCGTTGCCAGGCCGGATGGCTGTGGTCTTCCAGCGTGGCCAGCGCCGCATCGGGCCTGGGGTGGTGCAAAAACTGTAGCGCCTCACGCAGGCTCCACATGGGCTGAGACCCTATTTTGCTTGTAAGCGGCGCGGGGATGGTGTCGCTGAGGTCGGCGCCGGCCAGGCCCGCCAGCACGGCACGGCGCAGGTAGCTCTGCGCCAGCCCGGCAACGCTGGGATAGACCGGCGTCAGCGCGTCCGGCAGCGCGCCGCCGGCCGGCTTGAAACCGGGGTGCACCATCTCGCGGCCAAAACCTCCCGCGAACGAGCCGCCCCTTAGTTCACCGCGCACCCGCAGCCGGGCGCCGACGCTGAGCGTCTTTTGGTGCGACGGGTAAAAATTGAGGAAGCGCAGCACGCAGGTGTCGCTGCCGTCGTCCAGCGTCACGCGCAACTGGCGGCGCGGCCTGAATGTGATCTCGCTGTGCGTCACCTGCCCTTCGATCTGCACGCTGTCGCCGTCACGCGCGTCGGCCAGCCGCACGATGCGGGTTTCGTCTTCATAGCGCAGGGGCAAATGCAGGGCCAGGTCAATGTCGCGGCGCAGCCCGAGTTTTTCGAGCGCTTTTTGCGCCGCGGACTTGTTCGGTAATTTGGCGGGCGACGAGTTCATACGACGATTTTGCCTGCTACTTCAGACTTGCCAGGCCATTGCAAGCTACCAGTTCAGGGCGAAACCGTACACGGACCTTGAACTCCCGGCCGTCACTGCGAGGAGCGTCAGCGACGCGGCAGTCCACGGGTTCATGGATTACCACACTACGTTCGCAATGACAGCCGGTTCATGGGCAGGAAGGCGGTCAAACTGTCCAGTCTTCGACCTGCAGGTCGCTTGACTGCGCAAATGCGCGGTCGTTTGTCACCAGCACTGTGCCTGCGCCCAAAGCATGCGCGGCAATTAACAGGTCAAGCGGCCCGAGGATTTTGCCTTGCCGCTCCATGTCGGCGCGAACTGTTCCGTAGTGCTCCGCAATTGCGCTGTCCCAGGGCAACACATCAACACGGCGCAGAAACTCCCGCACGGCGAGGTGAAGCCGCTTGGCATCCAGGCGTTTGGCCAGACCAAAAAGCAGCTCGCCTTCGGTGATGGCCGAGATGCAAAGCGATGTTATGGGCACACTCACGATACGCCGCACGACAACTGGATGCTCCCTGATCAGGTGGCTCACCATATTGGTATCGAGCATGTAGCGCTTCATTCGCGCCACCCGGTAAAGGGATCACGACCTTGTGTTCCCTGGTTGCGATCCTTTTGATCCAGAAAATTGGCCGGCACCTCTGCACCCTTGAGCGCAGAAAAGAAATCGTCCCAGGTCGCTGGCTTGCGCGACAAGATCACATCGCCGGTTTCCGGGTCTTTCCGGACAAAAACTTCCTTGCTATCGAACCGATAGGCCGCCGGCAGGCGCACCGCCTGACTGCGACCATTCATGAACAATTTGGCGACTTGACTCATGGCAGCACCCCTTTCAATTTTGGTATATATCATAGTATATTCATAATCAGAAGTATACCGGTTTCCTGGGCAATCCGGGCTGCGACAATCGAAGGAATTACGGAGTTACCTTACTTGGCACGGGTTTGTCCAACCCTCAAGCACCATGCCCAATTCACTGACCTGCACCACACGCACCTTTACGCTGAGCGACTTCGACTTCGTGTTGCCCCAGGCCCTCATCGCGCAACACCCCCCGTCTGAGCGCAGCGGTTCGCGGCTTCTGGATGGCACTGGCGTTTTGCCGACAGACCGTCGCTTCACCGACCTGCCCGGCCTGCTGCTGCCCGGCGACCTGCTGGTGTTCAATGACACCCGGGTGGTCAAGGCGCGCCTGTTCGGCCGCAAACCCAGCGGCGGCAGGCTCGAACTGCTGATCGAGCGCGTGCTTTCCCTGAATGCCGACTCGGGCCATGAGGTTGCCGCGCACATGAAGGTGAGCAAAAAGCCCGCGCCGGGCACCGTATTGCAAATGGATGGCGGCTTTACCGCCATCGTGCTCGGCCGCTGGCCGCGGGCCGACGGCGCGCTGTACCGCCTCAAACTCAGCAGCGAGCCGTACGCGCTGATGGCGCAGTTTGGCCATGTGCCGCTGCCCCCTTACATCACGCACGGCGATTCGGCGCAAGACGAGCAGCGCTACCAAACGGTGTTTGCCAGGCATCCGGGCGCCGTGGCCGCGCCGACGGCCGCGCTGCATTTTGACGCGGCGGTGCTGGCACAACTGGCCGCGCGCGGCGTGCCGAGCGCCAGCGTCACGCTGCATGTCGGCGCGGGAACTTTTGCGCCGGTCAAAACCGAGAAAATTTCCGATCACACCATGCATTTCGAACGCTTTGAAGTGCCCCTTGCCACGCAGCAGGCCATTACCGCCTGCAAGGCGCGCGGCGGCCGCGTGGTGGCGGTGGGCACCACGACCGTGCGGGCGCTGGAATCGGCGGCCAAATTTGGGCCTGAGTGCAATGACACCAACATTTTCATCACGCCGGGCTTCGAGTTTGCCGTGGTGGATGTGCTGCTGACCAACTTTCACCTGCCCAAAAGCACTTTGATGATGCTGGTCAGCGCGTTTTCGGGCTACGAGCGCATCATGGCGCTGTATCAGCATGCGATTGCGCAGCGCTACCGCTTTTTCAGCTATGGCGACGCCATGCTGCTTGATCGACAAGATACAAGTAAAGCGGTACAATGATCGATATGAAAACGCCGAACAATACCGTCACGCTGTCCAGCAAATACCAGATCGTGGTTCCCAGTTCGGTGCGCGAGCACCTGAACCTCAAGCCGGGCGCAAAACTGACCTGGATCGAGTTTGACGGCGTGGCGCATCTGGTGCCGCTCAAACCGGTCAGCGCCTATCGCGGCATGGCCAGCGCACTCAAAGACAGCGACATTCCCGACGAAGCTGATCGCCTCTGATGGTAGCCCGCGCAAAGTCGGCCAAGGCGCCAGCGTGGCTTGTGCTCGACTCGTCGTGCTGGATCGAATACCTGCGAGATACGCCCCGGGCCGAGCTGTTCGCGCCTGCCGCCGAAAATCCCGGGCAACTGATTGTGCCGATCGTGACGATTTACGAAGTAACCAAAAAACTCCGCCGCGAACTCAGTGCAAAAATCGCCGCCTACGCCGAATCACTCATGTGCCGGGGGCGGGTGATGGACGTTGACCTGGCGCTGTGCCGAGCCGCCATTGCCCATGCGCTGCCGCTGGCCGACAGCCTGATTTATGCGACGGCGCAAGCGCACGGCGCCATGCTCTGGACGCAGGACCAGCACTTTGAAGGCTTGCCCGGCGTGAACTACTTTGCCAAAAACTGATGCTGAAATTTGAACTGTTAAAAACCGAAGGCCATGCCCGCCGCGGCCGCATGACGCTCAACCACGGCGTCGTGCAAACACCGGTCTTCATGCCGGTCGGCACCTACGGCACCGTCAAGGGCGTGCTGCCGCGCTCACTGGTTGAAATGGGCGCGCAGATCATTCTGGGAAACACCTTTCACTTGTGGATGCGCCCGGGGCTTGACGTGGTGAAGCAGTTTGGCGGCCTGCATAAATTTGAAGGCTGGCAGCAACCCATCCTCACCGACAGCGGCGGCTTTCAGGTCTGGTCGCTCGGCGGCACTGATGGCAAGGGGCGCCGGATTTCCGAGGAAGGCGTGAAGTTTGCGTCTCCCGTGAATGGCGACAAGCTGTTTCTGACCCCCGAAATCTCGATGCAGATCCAGACCCTTCTCAACAGCGACATCGTGATGCAGTTTGACGAATGCACGCCTTATGACACCGATGGCCACATCACCACGCAAGGCGAAGCCCGCAGCTCGATGGAACTGAGCCTGCGCTGGGCCGGGCGCTGCATTGCCGAATTTCAACAGCTTGAAAACCCGAATGCACTGTTTGGCATTGTGCAAGGCGGCATGTTCGAGCACCTGCGCCAGGAGTCGCTGGATGCACTGGCTGAACTGGACTTGCCCGGCTACGCCATTGGCGGCGTGAGCGTGGGCGAACCCCGGGAAGAAATGCAGCGCATCATGGCGCACACGCCGCACCGCCTGCCGCACGGCAAGCCGCGCTACCTGATGGGTGTGGGAACGCCCGAAAACCTGGTGGAGGGCGTGGCCGCGGGCGTGGACATGTTTGACTGCGTCATGCCGACCCGCAACGCACGCAATGGCCACCTGTTCACCCGTTTTGGCGACCTGAAAATCCGCAACGCGCGCTACAAGCTCGATACGCAGCCGATTGACCCGACTTGCAGTTGCCATGCCTGCCAGAACTTTTCACGCGCCTATCTGCATCACCTGGAGCGCTGCGGTGAAATGCTGGCGCCAATGCTGGCGAGCATTCACAACCTGCACTATTACCTCAACCTCATGCAGGAAATTCGCGAAGCGCTGGACGCCGGAACCTTCGGCGCATTTGCCGTGCAGTTCAGGCAGGACCGGCTGCGCGGCGTTTAGGCAGGAGCAGAAGTTTCCAACGCAAAGGCGCAAAAGCGCAAAGAATGATAATTTTGACTCGCTGGCGTCCTTTGCGTCTTGGCGCCTTCGCGTTGGAAGCTGGTCTTCGTGGATGAACTGAACAGCTACAAAAAACGCAACTGACCCCCGCTTTGCAACACTCACCGGGAAATCCTCATGCAATACCGCCGCCTCGGAAACAGCAACCTTCGGGTTTCAACCCTTTGCCTGGGCACCATGATGTTTGGCAAACAAACGCCGTTTGAAAAAGCGGCGCGCATCGTGGCTTCGGCGCGCAGGCGCCGGCGACAAGCGCATTCTGGAAACCGAGTTCCGCGAAGAGTCACTCCTGATCGCCCAGAAAATCAAGGCGCGCTGCGATGCCAGGGGCCTGCTGCCCGGCCAGTTTGCCGCCGCCTGGGTGCTGGCAAATCCTCTGGTGAGCTCGGTGATCGTCGGGCCGCGCACACTGGCGCATCTGGAGCAGGTGTACGGCGCGGTGGATCTGGTGCTGGGCCCCGACGACGAGGCCTTCGTCAATGCGCTGGTGGTGGCTGGCCACTCTTCCAGCCCCGGCTACAACGACCCGGCCTATCCATTTTTTGGCCGCCCGCTCTGAGCTGCGCGCTACGCGGGCAATGACGGGTCTTTGGTCCGGCCGGCTTCCCGCCACTGGCGCGCCTGCGAAAAATGCCCGCAGCCGATAAATGGCAGCGGCGGGCGTAGCGCCGACAGAGGCGACGGGTGGTTGGCCAGCAGCACCTTGTGGCCTTTATTGCCGCTGGCCTCGATCAGCGCGCGCTTGGCTTGCGCATGGCCCCCCCACAGCATGAACAGCACGGGTGAATCGCCGCTTGACACCTGGCGGATCACGCTGTCGGTCAAAGCCTCCCAGCCCTGCCCGATGTGGCTGGCCGGTCGGCCTTCTTCCACCGTGAGGCAAGTGTTGAGCAGCAGCACGCCGTGTCTTGCCCAGCGCACCAGGCTGCCGCCGGGCACAGGAAACTGCGGTGGCGGCGTGCCCAGGTCGCGCTGCAATTCCTTGAAGATATTACGCAAGGAGGGCGGCAGGGGAACGCCGGGCGCCACTGAAAAAGCCAGCCCTTCGGCCTGGCCGCGCCCATGATAAGGGTCCTGGCCCAGAATGACGACGCGCACCTGTTCCGGTGGCGTGAGTTCCAGCGCACGCAGCGGCTGGGGCGGAAATATCACTGCGCCCGCAGCCAGCCGGTTGCGCAGGAAGCCCAGCAGTTTTTGGCCTGTCTCACTGGCAAAAAAGGCGTCGGTCACGGGCCGCCAGCCGGGCGCTACGGGCCACTCAGCCGGGTCGGCGCGGATCAGACGGTCAGGCGCGCTTGACGCCGGTATTTTCTCTGGCAGCGCCTGCTCCATGGCTGGGGTCACATCCCGAACAATTGCGCCAGGGCCACACCCGGCTCTTGCGCGCGCATGAAAGCCTCGCCGACCAGAAAGGCGTTGACCTTCGCATCAACCAGCCGCTGCACATCCTGCGCCGTGGCAATGCCCGATTCGGTCACCAGCAGGCGGTCAGCGGGCACCTTGCCGACCAGGTTTAGCGTGGTGGCCAGCGAGACTTCAAAGGTCTGGAGGTTGCGGTTGTTGATGCCGATCAGCGGCGTTTTGAGCCGGAGCGCGCGCTCCAGCTCGGCCTCGTCATGCACCTCGACCAGCACCGCCATGTCGAGCGACATGGCAAGCGCCTCCAGCGTGCGCATCTGCGCGTCATCGAGGCAGGCGGCGATCAGCAAGATGCAGTCGGCCCCGATCACGCGCGACTCGTAAATCTGGTAGGCATCAACCATGAAATCCTTGCGCAGCACCGGCAGGCTGCACGAGGCTCTGGCCTGCTTCAGGTAATCGACGCTGCCCTGGAAAAACTGCCGGTCGGTCAGCACCGACAGGCAGGCCGCGCCAAACTCGGCGTAGCTCTGCGCAATATCGGCCGGAATGAAATCGGCGCGCAGCACGCCTTTGGATGGGCTGGCCTTCTTGATTTCGGCAATCACCGCGCTCTGGCCAGCGGCGATTTTTGCGCGCAGGGCGCCAACAAAATCTCGCGTCAGCACGCGCGACTCGGCGTCGGCGCGCACCTCGGCCAGCGGCTTGCGCCGGATGGCGTCGGCGATTTCCCCGCGCTTGACGGCAACTATTTTATTCAGGATATCGGACATGGCGTGAGGCGATCGGTTCAGGCGGCAAGCGCTTGCGTGGTGGCGATGAGTTGCTGCAGGCGCGCCTTGGCGGCGCCTGATTCAAGCGCTGCTCGCGCCAGATGAATGCCGTTTTTAATCGAGTCGGCCACATTCGCCGCATACAGCGCGGCACCGGCGTTGAGCAGGACGATGTCGCGCGCAGCGCCCGGCTGGTTGTCCAGCACGTCGAGTAGCATGGCTTTGGACTGCTCGGGCGTCTCGACGCGCAGCGCCCGGCTGCTGGCCATCGGCAGCTTGAAGTCTTCGGGGTGGATTTCATATTCAAAAATCTCGCCGTCCCTGATTTCACCGACCAGGGTGGCCGCGCCCAGGCTGACTTCGTCCATGCCGTCCTTGCCATAGACCACCAGCGCGTGTTCGGCCGCCAGGCGCTGCAGCGCACGAATCTGGATACCGACCAGATCCGGGTGGAAAACCCCCATCAGAATGTTGGGCGCGCCGGCCGGGTTGGTCAACGGCCCGAGGATGTTGAAGATGGTTTTAATGCCCAGTTCACGGCGCACCGGGGCCACATTTTTCATCGCCGGGTGGTGGTTCGGCGCGAACATGAAGCCGACGCCGACCTCGTCGATGCAGCGGGCAATGGCCTGTGGCGACAGATTGATGTGAACGCCCAGCGACTCCATGACGTCGGCGCTGCCCGACTTGCTGCTGACGCTGCGCCCGCCGTGCTTGCTGACCTTGGCGCCCGCCGCCGCGGCCACGAACATGGCACAAGTGGAAATGTTGAAGGTGTGCGAACCGTCGCCGCCGGTGCCCACTATATCGACCAGGTGGGTCTTGTCGTTGATGTGGACCTTGGTGGAAAACTCGCGCATCACCTGCGCGGCGGCGGTGATCTCACCGATGGTTTCCTTCTTGACGCGCAGTCCGGTGATCAGCGCCGCCATGATCACGGGCGACATCTCGCCGCTCATGATGAGGCGCATCAGGTGCAGCATTTCGTCGTGGAAGATCTCACGGTGCTCGATGGTGCGCTGCAGCGCCTCCTGGGGGGTGATCTTGTGCGTATTGGGCATGAAGGTTCTCCTGTTTTCGTTGCGATGATCTCTGGGCCGGCGACTCGGCCATCAAGGTGCGGGAGGATCGGACAAAGCCAGCTTCAGGCCAAACCCGATGAACATGATGCCTGAAGCGCGCGCCAGCCAATGCAGACCGAGCAGCAGGAGATGGTCAATGCCCATGGCTAGTCCTTGAAATAGTTCCGAATGGCTGCCACGGCGCGGTCCACGCCCGCGGCCTCCACGTCCAGATGGGTAACAAAGCGCAGCCGGTACAGGCCGGTGGCCCGAATGCCGTGATCGGCCAGGTGGCCAAGCAGCCCGGCCGCCTGGGCCTTCGCGGCACCGCTCAAATCGATAAACACCATGTTGGTCTGCGGCGCTTCGACCTGCAGACCCTCAATGCCCGCCAGCCCGTCCGCCAGGCGCCGCGCCAGCGCGTGGTCTTGCGCCAGCCGCTCGATGTGGTGATCCAGCGCATGGGACGCCGCCGCAGCCAGCAGGCCGGACTGGCGCATGCCGCCGCCGGCCATCTTGCGGATGCGGTGCGCGCGTGCAATGACGTCGCGCGAGCCGCACAGCGCCGAGCCGATCGGCGCGCCCAGCCCCTTGCTAAAGCAGACCGAGACACTGTCAAAACACTGGCTGATGCGGCGCGCCTCTGTCCTGGTGTCGCTGCCCGTCTGCGCTGCCTGCGCCACCGCCGCATTGAACAAGCGCGCACCGTCCAGATGCCGACGGAGGCCCTTGGCTGCCGCCAGTTGCGTGGCCTGCTGCAGGTACTCAAACGGCAGCAGTTTTCCGCCCAGCGTGTTTTCGAGCGCGAGCAAACGGCTGCGCGCGAAATGCGCGTCATCGGGTTTGATCGCCGCTTCAATGTCGGCCAGCGCCAGGGTGCCGTCGGCCTGGTGGTTCAGCGGTTGCGGCTGAACGCTGCCAAGCACCGCCGCGCCGCCGCCTTCCCAGCGGTAGCAATGCGCCATCTGGCCGACGATGTACTCGTCGCCGCGCTGGCAATGGCTCAAAATGGCGCAGAGGTTGCTCTGGGTTCCGGTGGGGACGAACAGCGCCGCTTCGAAGCCGAGCATCGCGGCAATTTTTTCCTGCAGCGCGTTGACGCTGGGGTCGTCGCCAAACACGTCATCACCCAGCTTTGCCTCCAGCATGGCGGCACGCATGGCGGGCGTGGGCTGGGTCACGGTGTCACTCCGCAGATCAACAGTTTTATCAGTCATTTATGACTCCAGCCCAATAAGGACGGGCGTAATCAGCTATCACACTAATAGCAATCATCATGCCCGCTGCTCCAGGAAATTCTTCAGCATCGCGTGGCCGTGTTCGGTCAGGATCGATTCGGGGTGGAATTGCACCCCCTGAATCGGCAGTTCCTTGTGGCGCACGCCCATGATTTCGCCGTCATCGGTCCAGGCGGTGACTGCCAGCACCTCGGGGCAGGACGCGCGTTCAAGCGCCAGCGAATGGTAGCGGTTGACCGTGAACTGTGCCGGCAGCCCGGTAAACACGCCTTGCTGCGTGGTGGTAATCATGCTGGTCTTGCCGTGCATGATCTGCTGCGCCCGAACGATATTGCCGCCAAACGCGCTGCCGATGGCCTGGTGGCCCAGGCAGACGCCCAGAATCGGCAGCTTGCCGGCAAAGTGCTGGATTGCCGCCACCGAAATACCGGCCTCCAGCGGCGAGCACGGGCCGGGCGAAACCACCAGCAAATCCGGCGCGCGGGCGGCCATTTCGGCCAGCGTAATTTCGTCATTGCGAAAGACTTCGACCTCGGCCCCCAGCTCGCCAAAATACTGCACGATGTTGTAGGTGAAGCTGTCGTAGTTGTCGATCATCAACAGTCTGATTTTTGTATTCATGATGATCACTCCAGCCCTTCTTCGACCAGTTCGCTGGCGCGCAGCAGCGCCCGCGCCTTGGCTTCGGTTTCTTTCCACTCGGTCTCGGGCACCGAATCGGCCACGATGCCCGCGGCCGCCTGCACATACAGCGTGCTGTCCTTGATGATGCCGGTGCGGATCGCAATCGCCACATCCATGTCACCGGCGTAGCTGAGGTAGCCGCAGGCGCCGCCATACAGGCCGCGCTTGCTGGGCTCCAACTGGTCAATCACTTCCATCGCCCGCACCTTGGGCGCGCCGGTCAGCGTGCCGGCCGGGAAGGTGGCGCGCAGCACGTCCATGCTGGTCATGCCGTCATTGAGG
>JAHFQQ010000283.1 GCA_023259235.1 Polaromonas sp.
AAAATCACGGATCAGCGCGGCAAGGTGTTGCTGGACACCAAACCGCCCGTGCTGGATGAGTCGGTGCGGGCCATTAGCCCGCGCAATGCCTTCATCATGGACAGCCTGCTGCAGGAAGTGGCGCGCTCAGGCACCGCCGCGCGGGCCCAGGCAACACTCAAACGGCCTGATCTCTTTGGCAAAACCGGCACCACCAACGACTCGATCGATACCTGGTTCGCGGGATTTCAGCCGACACTCATGGCGGTGGTCTGGATGGGCTACGACACACCCAAATCGCTCGGCGACCGGGAAACCGGCGGTGGCCTGAGCCTGCCGATCTGGATCAATTTCATGGAATACGCCCTTAAAGGCGTGCCGGTGGCAGATTACAAAGCGCCCGAAGGGGTTGTGAATACCGGTGGCGAGTGGTACTACACCGAATACGCCAGGGGTGCTGGTGTGAGCAGCGTGGGCTTGCAGGGCCCGGCGCCAGCAGCAGATCAGCCTGGTAGTGGCCCGATCGAGGTATTGCCACCCGCCGACGATCGAAAACGGATCCTGGACCTGTTTAGAAACTGATCGGGCCAGTTCGATGGCCTTCAACATCCATTCAGCCAGGTCCTGAGATCGAAGGCCCGTCATTACAATCCCGCGATGGCTTCATCTTCCCATATTTCCGGCGGCCTTCGCGCCTGCGTTCGATCCCACGGCCACGCTGCAGTTTTGGCCAGCGCCATGATGCTTGGCGGTTGCGGCCAGAAGGGGCCGCTGTTCCTGCCGGTGCCTCCGATCATCCCGCCAGTGACTGCCACAACAATTTCTGGCGCAAGCGCCGAAGCCGCCGCGCCCGTTTCGCCTGCCGCGGCGCCCCGATGACCCGCCCGGCGATTTGCCCATGACACCCGACATGCTCCCCGGCCATCCTCATTTTTCGTACCGTGGCGACGCGCTGTTTGCCGAGGACGTGCGTCTCGGTGAACTGGCCCGAATGCACGGCACGCCGCTGTTTGTCTATTCAAAAGCCGCCATGCTGTCGGCGCTGGCGGCTTACCAGCGCGGCTTTGACGGGCGCGATGCGCAGATTTGCTACGCCATGAAAGCCAACTCCTCGCTGGGTGTGCTGCAGGTGTTTGCCCGGGCCGGATGCGGCTTTGACATCGTGTCGGGCGGCGAACTGGCGCGGGTGCTGGCCGCGGGCGGCGAGGCGCAAAAAGTCATTTTCTCGGGCGTCGGCAAAACGCGCGATGAAATGCGCCAGGCATTGGCGGCCGGCATCGGCTGCTTCAACGTCGAGAGCGAAGCGGAACTCAACGTGCTGTCTGACGTTGCAAGCGCGATGCAGCTGCGCGCGCCGGTGAGCATCCGGGTCAATCCCGATGTCGACCCCAAAACGCATCCCTACATTTCCACGGGCCTGAAAGACAACAAGTTTGGCGTGGCGCATGACGACGCATTGCGCGTTTACCGGCATGCGGCGTCGCTCGAAGGCCTGCGCGTGGCCGGAATCGATTGCCACATCGGTTCGCAGATCACGGACGCCGCACCGTATCTCGACGCCATGGACCGGGTGCTTGACCTGGTGACGGCGATTGAAGCCGCAGGCATAGCACTGGCGCACATTGACTTCGGCGGCGGCCTGGGAATCGATTACAACCACGACACACCGCCCGCGGCCGATGCACTCTGGCGGCAACTGCTGGCCAAGCTCGACGCGCGCGGCCATGGCGGCAAGAAACTGATGATCGAACCCGGCCGCTCGCTGGTCGGCAATGCCGGTGTCTGCCTGACCGAGGTGCTGTACCTGAAACCCGGCGGGCAGAAGAACTTCTGCATCATCGACGCTGCCATGAACGATCTGCCGCGACCGGCCCTGTACCAGGCCTTTCACGCCATCGTCCCCGTCACGCTGCCTGACCAGGACGCACCGGCCGCCGTGGAGGCCAGGTACGACGTGGTCGGTCCGGTCTGTGAAAGCGGTGACTGGATTGGCCGTGACCGCGCCCTGCGCGTTGCCGCGGGCAACTGTCTGGCGGTGATGTCGGCGGGTGCCTACTGCATGAGCATGGCCAGCAACTACAACACCCGCGGTCGCGCCGCGGAAGTGCTGGTCGATGGCAGCCAGGCGCACCTGATCCGCCGGCGTGAAACCGTGCAAGACCAGATGCGCCAAGAGCTGCTGGTGACCGGCTGATGCCGGCAAGAACACGCGCCAGACGCGTCCGGAATCATTTTTGCTATAACTATGATAGCTTTATGCGTCCGTTGTATAAGGGCTGAAGCCTGTTTTTCTTGAAGAACTGGAACACGCGCCAACCCAGCAAAAGCGCAACCACGGCGGCATAGACATACACCTCCGTGAAGTTGTTCTTGCCAGCACGCATCCAGAAGAAATGCAGCAGCCCCAATCCTGCAATCAGGTAAACCAGCTTGTGCAGCCATTGCCAGCGTTTGGCGCCCAGGGCCTTGATGGCGGCGTTGAACGAGGTCGCAGCCAGCGGCGTGAGCAGCACAAAGGCTGAAAATCCCACCAGGATAAAGGGTCGCTTGGCGATATCCCTGGAAATCTCCGGAACATCAAACCCCATGTCGAGCCAGCTATAGCTCAGCAGGTGCAGCACCACGTAAAAATAGGTAAAAAGACCAAGCATTCGGCGAAAACGTGCCAGCGCGGGCAGGCCGGTCATGACCCTCAAGGGCGTCACCGACAGCGCCAGGCAAATGAAGCGCAGCGTCCAGTCACCGAGCGAACGGATCAGCGCCTCCGCCGGATTGGCACCCAGCTGATCGCCCAGTGCCGCATAGAAGAGCCAGCAAAATGGCAGCAGGCACAAGCCAAACACGAGCGGCTTGGCCGCAGGATGAAGGAGCAGCTTGTTCATTGGCATGATGCGACGGGGAGAACAGCCAGCGTCGCATACCACCCGGCTGGCACTCAGAAGAACTTCTTCAGATCCATGCCCGTGTACAGCTGGGCGACTTGCGCCTCGTAGCCATTGAACATCAGGGTTTTTCGCCGCTTGGCGAACAATCCGTCTTCGCCAATGCGCCGCTCGGTGGCCTGACTCCAGCGCGGGTGATCCACCGCGGGATTGACGTTGGAGTAAAAACCATATTCGCTGGCGGCCGCCTTGTTCCAGGCGGTACGCGGCTCCTTGTCGGTAAAGCGGATTTTGACGAGGCTCTTGGCGCTCTTGAAACCATATTTCCAGGGCAGCACCATTCGCACCGGCGCGCCGTTCTGGTTGGGCAATACCTCGCCATACATGCCAAAGGCCAGCAACGCCAGCGGATGCATGGCTTCGTCCATGCGCAAGCCCTCCACGTAGGGCCATTCGAGCACGCGAGAACCTACATACGGCATGGTCCTGGGATCAGCCAGCGTAACGAATTCGACGTATTTGGCGCTGCCCAGCGGCTCCGCCTTTTTGATCAGTTCGGACAGCGAATAACCCACCCACGGAATCACCATGGACCAGCCTTCCACGCAGCGCAGGCGGTAAATCCGCTCTTCCTGCGGGCTGAGCTTGAGCAGGTCTTCCAGCGTCCAGGTTTTGGGTTGTCTGACCAGGCCTTCAACCGCGACTGACCACGGTTTGGTCACCAGCGTATGGGCGTTTTTTCCCGGGTCAGCCTTGTCGGTGCCAAATTCATAGAAGTTGTTGTAGCTGGTCACCAGCTTGTAGTCGGTGATTTTTTCCAGCGTCATGGCGCCGGCAACGGCTGATTTTCCGCCGGGCAAGGCTGCCAGCTTGCCGGGCTTTTCCAGGGTCTGCGCCAGCGCCTTTCGCCCCGCCCAACTCGCCAGCGCCGCTCCGGCTACGCCCTTCGCCATCAGTTTGATCAGTTCGCGGCGACCCTGGTAAATGGCCTGCGGCGTGATCTCGCTGGAAGCCGGATGGTCAAACCCGCTGGCATTGGTTTTGATGATCATGGCAAGATCCTTGAAATGTGGTTCCTGATTAGTCGGAGCCGGCGGCTGCTTCTTGCAGAAGAATCAATCGCAATCGCCTCGCCACTGCAAGGCTCTGCAGCTGCGCCGGCCCTTCATGGGTGCAAAAAAAAAGCGGGGGTCCGTCAGAAACACCC
>JAHFQQ010000038.1 GCA_023259235.1 Polaromonas sp.
GGCGCGCATTGAGCCTGTCCGGCCCAACTCGTTGCGTGGTCAACCATGAGTGATTATCAAACCCTGCAAGTCCGGTCCGGGGATGGTGCCTGGCATATCACGCTGAACCGCCCGGAGGTGCGCAACGCCATGTCGCTGCTGATGGTGCAAGAGCTGCGCGCCGTGCTGGCGCAGGCCGAGCAGTCTGGAGCCGCGCGCGTACTGGTGCTGCGAGGCGCAGGGGATCATTTTTGCGCTGGAGCTGACCTGAAAGACATGGCAGCCGCGCGCATGAAGCAGGCCCAGGCGCCCGCCGGTGCCGACCTCATTGCGCAAGTCAACGCCGCTTTTGGCGAGCTTTGCGTGGCCTATGCCCAAACCGGGCTGGTCGTGGTGGCGGTTTTGCAGGGCAGCGTGATGGGCGGCGGCCTTGGACTGGCTTGCGTGGCCGACATTGCGCTGGCCGATGAAACGGCCAGCTTGCGCTTGCCTGAAGTGACGCTGGGCGTATTGCCCGCGCAGATTGCGCCGTTTCTGGTGCAGCGTCTGGGCTACAGCGAGGCCAGGCGCCTGGCTGTTTGCGCGGTCCGTATCGATGCGCAGCAGGCGTTGGCGCTGCGGCTGGTGCATGGCGTGTATGCCCCTGCCTTGCTCGATGACGCTGTCAACCAGTTGCTGCAGGACATCCTGCAATGCGCGCCGGGGGCCGTGGCGGCTACCAAGGCCTTGATGGCGCTGGCGCTCACCCACGCGCCCGCCGATTTGGTGGAGCACGCCGCGCAGGTGTTTTCTGCCGCTGCGCAGGGGCCCGAAGGCATTGAAGGTGCGCTGGCCTTTATTCAGAAACGCAAGCCTGACTGGGCTGTGGCATGAGCTTCAAAAAAATCCTCGTCGCCAACCGCGGTGAAATCGCCTGTCGCGTCATGCGCACGGCACGCGCCCTGGGCTATCGCACGGTGGCTGTTTACTCGGACGCCGACCAGCACGCACCGCATGTCGCGCTGGCCGACGAAGCTGTTTGCATTGGCGAAGCACCGGCGGCGAGCAGCTATTTGTCGATCGAGGCCCTGCTGAACGCGGCGCGCCAGACTGGTTCCGACGCGGTTCACCCGGGCTACGGGTTTTTGTCGGAACGGGCTGATTTTGCAGAGGCCTGTGCCGATGCCGGCCTGGTCTTTATCGGTCCACCCGCTTCGGCAATCAGCGCCATGGCGGACAAGGCCGGCGCAAAGCGGCGCATGCTGGCGGCCGGGGTGCCATGCGTGCCTGGTTATCTGGGTGAAGACCAGAGCACTGAAGGATTGACCGAGCAGGCACATAGACTTGGCGCGCCCTTGCTGGTCAAGGCCATCAACGGCGGCGGCGGCCGCGGCATGCGGCTGGTGCGCGATCTGGCTGAACTGCCGCAAGCCATTGCGGGCGCGCGCCGCGAAGCGCTGCATGCCTTTGGCGATGGCAGCCTGCTGCTGGAACGCCTGATTGAAAATGGTCGGCACATCGAAGTTCAGGTTTTCGCCGATGCTCATGGCAACGCCGTGCATCTGGGGGAGCGCGACTGCACCGCACAGCGGCGGCATCAGAAAATGATTGAGGAAGCGCCCGCTCCCGGCATGACGCCAGCCTTGCGCCAGCAGATGGGTCAAGCGGCGGTGGCGGCGGCGCGGGCGGTGAACTATGTCGGCGCGGGCACGGTGGAATTCATCGTTGAGCAGCATCTGCGGGAGGGCGCGTCAAGCAAGGAGACCAGCGAGCGCCGCGCCGGGCCGCCCCAAGCAAGCGTGGGGGCCTTTTACTTTCTGGAGATGAACACGCGCTTGCAGGTGGAGCATCCCGTCACGGAATGTGTCACCGGGCTGGATCTGGTGGAGTGGCAATTGCGTATTGCGGCAGGCGAGCCGCTGCCCCTGAAGCAGGACGCGATTGAATTTCATGGGCATGCGATAGAGGTGCGCCTGTATGCCGAGGACCCCTACGACGGCTTCACGCCGCAAACCGGCGCGGTGCGCTACTGGAGGCCGCAACAGGCGTTGGCCGGACGCGGGCGCGGGCAGTGCGCCTACGGTGAAGTACGGATTGATTCCGGCATTCAGGAAGGCGGGCAGATCAGCCCATACTACGACCCGCTGGTCGCCAAGCTGATTGCGCATGGGCGTGATCGCAATGACGCGATTCGCCGTCTGACGGCCTTGCTCGATGACGCGCCGCTGCTGGGCGTTCGGAACAACGCTGCGTTTTTGCGCGACTTGCTCGATCACCCGGCTTTTCGCGAAACGGTCATGCACACCACCTTGATTGACCAATGGCTGCTTGAAAGCGCGCCTCAGCTGCAGCGGCCCGAGCCGGATGCCCTGGTGTGGGCACTGGCGGCGGCAGCGCTGACGGCCCAAAATACTGGCGTCTGCCGGCCAGCCAGTGTGGCTGCCTGGGGCTTGACGCTGACCCAACCCTTGTCCGCGGAGTGTCGTGCCTTAAGGGTCAGGCCCCAGGGCGCACAGGTGAGCGTGACGCTCAACGCGGGCCAGACCTTCGAGTTTGAATCGGTGCAGTTGCAAGAGCACAAGCTGAGCTACTTGTTGGGTGGCGTGCAGCGTCATTGCACTTGCCTGGTGCGGGATGGCTCGGTCACCCTGGCCCTGGGTGCCACGGTTTATGAATTCAATGAAGTGTCAGCCTATCCACACACCAATCAGGCGCTGGACCCGCGCCAGCTGCGCTCGCCGGTGGCAGGGACAGTCAGCGCGATTGCGGTGGCGGTTGGAGACACCGTGTCCGCCGGTCAGCCGCTGCTGTGTGTTGAAGCCATGAAAATGGAAATGTGGCTCAGTGCCCGCGCCGACGGCACGGTGCGCGCCGTGCATGCGCAATTGCAGGGCAGTGTTGCCGCTGGCAGCCTGCTCGCGGAAATTGATATTGACCAGGAAGAAATAGAGCCATGACGCAGTCCAAAGCAATTCTCACCTGTGCCCTGACCGGTGTCCTCACCAACCCGCGGCAGCACCCGGTGCCGGTCACGCCAGCCGAAATGGCGAGCCAGGCCCGCCAGGCGTTCAACGCGGGCGCATCCATCATGCATGTGCATGTTCGCAGCCAGCAGGAGGGCCTGGGCCACCTGCCAAGTTGGGACCCGGATGTGGCGCAGCAGGTGGTTGACGCGATACGCCAGGCTTGCCCGGGCGTCATCATCAACCTCACCACGGGAGTGATCGGCCCGGACATCAGCGGGCCGCTGGCGTGCATTCGCCGGGTACGCCCGGAAATTGCGGCGTGCAACGCCGGCAGCCTGAACTACCTCAAGATCCGGGAAGACGGCCGGTGGGCCTGGCCGCCCATGGTGTTTGACAACCCGGTGGGCAAGGTCGATCAGTTTCTTGAGGTCATGGACGAATGCCATGCCCATCCGGAGTTCGAATGCTTTGACGTGGGAATTGTTCGGGCGGTGGGCCTGTACATCAAGGCCGGCATGCTGCGCCCGGGCATGGGCCGCCCGGAATACAACCTGGTCATGGGCGTGGCATCGGGCATGCCGTGCGATGCGCAATTGCTGGAGCTGTTGCCGCGCTGGATGGCGCCTGACGCGGTGTGGCAAACCACCCTGATCGGCCGCGCGGAAATCTGGCCGGTACACCAAAAAACCGCCGAGCTCGGCGGCATGCTGCGCACGGGTCTGGAAGATACCTTTTACCTGCCCGGCGGTGCCAGCGCCCGTGGCAATGGCGAGCTGATCGAGGCGCTGGCACAGTGCGCCCGCGAGGCCGGGCGTGACATCGCTTCTGCTGCCGAGGCTCGGCAGATTCTGGGTCTGCGGACCTGAGACGGATTGGCCACATTCAAAAGTTCAGTGTCGTTGCCGGCAGTTTTTCCGTTGAAAATGGCTGCCTGGCCGCGCCGCAGGAAATTCGCCGCGACGCAATGTGGTACAAAAACAGCCTGCATCCCTGACCGGGGAGAGGCACCAAAAAGCACAATGAAACCGTCACAAACGCAGGCAACCCCTTCATGAACATTGTCATTAGCGGTGGCACCGGTAAGGTCGGCAATGCAATCGAGCACGATCTTGCTCATGTCTTTTCAGGTCATTGAATGCCGCGGCCCCGCGTCAGACACAACGCGCGCCATCGACCTCGATGCAGACGCCGCTGATGAAGGCGGCTTCGTCGCTGGCCAGGTAGAGCACGGCGTTGGCCACATCCAGTGCTGTCGAAAAACGCCCCAGCGGGATGCTGGCGCGAAATTTGGCCTTCCGTTCTTCATCCAGCGGACCGCCGGCGAACTCGACGGACAAACCGGTATCCGGGTTGAACACCGGGTTGACGCAGTTCACGCGAATGTTGTCGGGCCCGAGTTCGGCTGCCAGTGACTTCGAGGTGATGATGACGGCGCCTTTCGAGCCGTTGTACCAGGTCAGGCCAGGGCGTGGGCGCACGCCAGCCGTCGAGGCGATGTTGATGAAACAGCCGCCGCCCTGGGCCCGAAACAGCGGCGCGGCATGAATGGTTGCGAGGTAGATGCTTTTGACGTTGACCGCATAGCATTTGTCAAACTCGTCTTCGCTGACTTCGAGCGCCGGACGGTTACGGTGCGTCCAGCCCGCGTTGCTGACCATCACGTCGAGCCTGCCGTGGCGCTGCCGAGCCGCATCGACCAGTGCCTTGACATCGGCCGACCGGGTGACGTCGGCCGAAAAAAACGAGGCTCTGCCGCCCGCGGCGTTGATACCGGCCACAACCTTCTCGCCGATGGACGCATTGATGTCGTTGACGATGATTTGGGCGCCCTCGGCTGCCAGCCGCCTGGCAATGCCTTCGCCGATGCCGCCGCCCGCTCCGGTGACGATGATGGATTTGTCTTGAAGCCGCATGGGATTGTCTCCTGATGAAATGCAAGAATGGCGCGCCATCAGCGGCAGCACGCCGGACGGCGCGGGGTGCCGCGCGGCCTCAGTCGTGCTTGATGGAAATGGTTTTCAGCACGGTGAAGCCGTAGAGGGCTTCGAAGCCCTTTTCACGGCCATGGCCACTGGCCTTGACGCCGCCGAACGGCAGCTCGATGCCGCCGCCGGCACCGTAGTTGTTGATGAATACCTGACCACAGCGAAGCTTGCGCGCCAGCCGCATTTGCCGCGCTCCATCACGGCTCCAGATGCTTGCGACCAGGCCGAAGGCAGTGCCGTTGGCCAGTTGCAAGGCGTGCGCCTCGTCGTCGAACGGCATGGCAGCGATCACCGGGCCGAACACTTCTTCCTGCGCCAGCCGGTGCCCGGCCGGGACATCGCGCACCAGCGTGGGGGCCTGGTAAAATCCGGTCTTCGGCGCTTCGGCCACGATCTGGCCCTGGCTCGCGATTGGCAGGCCATCGTGGCGCACCTCGTCCAGAAAGCCGGCAACGCGCTGCAGTTGGGTCTGGCGGATCAGCGGCCCGCAATCGAGGTCCATGCTCGCCGGGCCCACGCGCAGCTTGCCGAAGGCCACGGACAGCCGGGCCACGACCTCCTCATAGGCGCTGCGTTCCACCAGCAAGCGGCTGCCGGCCGAGCAGGTCTGGCCGGCGTTCTGTACGATGGCGTTGACCACAACTGGCAGCATCGCCTCGAAGTCGGCATCGGCAAACACGATCTGGGGTGACTTGCCGCCCAGCTCCAGCGTGACCGGGGTGTGGTTTTCCGCAGCGTCGCATGCCACCACCTTGCCAATGGCAGGCGAGCCGGTGAAGGATACATGGTCGATGCCCGGGTGCCTGACCAGTGCATCGCCCGCTTCGTGACCGTAGCCTGTGACGATGTTCAGCGCACCTTCCGGAAAACCCGCTTGCGCCGCCAGCTCGGCCACCCGCAGCAACGACAGGCAGGCATCTTCGGCGGGCTTGACCACGCAGGCGTTGCCAGCGGCAAGGGCTGCGCCCAGACTGCGCCCGAATATCTGCAGCGGGTAGTTCCAGGGAATGATGTGGCCGGTCACGCCGTGCGGCTCATGGATCGTGAGCACGGTGTAGCCGTTCTGGTAGGGAATGGTCTGGCCGTGCAGCTTGTCGGCCGCGCCGGCATAAAACTCGAAATAGCGGGCCACCGCCGCCGCGTCCGCGCGCGCCTGCTTGAGCGGCTTGCCACAGTCGCGCGCTTCGAGCTGCGCCAGCTCTTCGGCATGGTCAAGCATTTTCTGCGCGAGCTTTTGCAGCAGGTGTCCGCGCTCGGCCGCGCTCAGGCGACCCCACGCACCTTCATGGGCGGCACGAGCGGTCCGCACGGCGAGGTCGATGTCGCTGGCATTGCCGCGTGCCAGGGACTCGAACGGCTGGCCGTCCGAGGGGTCGATGACCGGGATGGACTCCCCGGATGAGGGGGCAACCCACTGGTTGCCAATGAAATGCTGCTTCATGCCTTTTTGACGTGATTTGCCCCAAGCCTGCTGGCACTGCCTCACGGGATGTTTATCGTAAGAGGCAGAATCATAGTTGTCAATTAATTTTACTGATTTGATGATTATGGTCAGAGCACATAAGGCAAAGGACTGGATGTCTTCCGGGGTTGAAAGTAAACTTTATTGACTTCATGGATTCAATCCCGTGCTCGCAGGCATGCGAGCCCCCTGATAATCCGGCAGATACCCCAACCGCGCAAAGACAACCTGATGGCGACTGACGCAGACAATCATGGCAACTTCGCCAGGCTGGAATTGGGGCTGGAACCGGTGCGCCATGAGCGTTTTGCCGAGCGGATCTATGACAGCCTGTTTCACTCCATCATGACGGGCAAGCTCGCGTCCGGCTCGCGCCTGCCCAGCGAGGTTCAATTGGCCGCCTTCTTCCAGGTGTCGCGCCCGGTGGTGCGCCAGGCGCTGCACCAACTGCGCCAGGACCGGCTGGTCGAGTCGATCCGGGGCTCGGGCACTTATATACAGGCCAACCTGATTTCAATGCCCGCAGTGCCGGCGGCGCGACCGGTGACCAGCATGAGCGACATCCAGCATGGGCTGGAACTGCGCTTGGTCATCGAGCCGGAATGCGCCTATTTGGCAGCCTTGCGCCGCAAATCCAGAGACCTGCTGCGCATGGAGGAAATGCTTGATGGCTTTGAAAAGGCCGCTGAACGCGGCGACGTGGCCCACCATTTCGACTACGGTTTTCATGAAACCATCGCCCGGGCCACGGCCAATCCCCGCATCGCGCGGATGTTCGGGACGCTGGAATACGATGTCAGCCATGCCGTCAATCTGTGGCGCCACATGGCCCGGATGGAACCCTGGCAACGGACCCGGGACGCACTGGATGAACACCGTGAAATTTTTAAGCTCATCAGTGATCGGGATGCCGAGGGCGCGCGCCGCGCCATGCGCAGTCACGTCGAGAAGGCGCGCATTCGCATGCTGGAGCCAACGCCGGAGATATGACTGAAAGCGGCCCCGTCCCAGCGTCGCAAGCGGATCACTTTCCTTTCCAAACGTATTAGGGAATATCCGGTCTGGACTGGCAGCCTGGAAATGTAAACTGAACGGAACTGGCAATCGAGTTGGAGTTTGTCCATTGCTGCTTTTAACCTTTCCGGGTACAAATGTTTGCATTCATAGTCAGGCGACTCGTCCAGGCCGTGATCGTGATGGTCACGGTGGCGTTCATCGCCTTCATGTTGTTTCAGTACATTGGTGACCCGGTGAACAACATCCTGGGCCAGGACGCTACGCCGCAGCAGCGCCAGCAACTGCGTGTCGATCTGGGTCTGGACAAGCCGTTCTTCATTCAGTTCGGACACTTCGTGACCCGCGCGGCGCAGGGTGAGTTCGGTCTGAGCCTGCGCCAGGGTCAGAAGGTTTCGTCACTCATTGCCGAGCGGCTGCCAGCGACCGTGGAGCTCTCGGTGCTGGCCGCGTTGCTGGCGCTTTTCCTCGGTGTACCGATGGGGGTTTACTCCGCGCTGCGGCGCAATACCTTTTTGTCGCAGGTGATGATGACGGTTTCGCTCATAGGCGTGTCTCTGCCGACCTTCCTGATCGGTATTTTGCTGATCCTGGTGTTTGCTGTCTTGCTGAAGTGGCTGCCGAGCTATGGTCGCGGCGACATCGTAGCGCTGGGAAGCTGGACGACCGGAATGCTTACGCTTGATGGCTGGAAGCATTTGCTGATGCCGGCAATCACCCTGGCCGTCTTCCAGCTGGCGCTGATCATGCGCCTGGTGCGCGCGGAGATGCTCGAGGTGCTGCGCGCCGACTATATCAAGTTTGCGCGCGCAAGGGGCTTGCCGAACCGCGTCGTGTACTTTGGGCATGCGCTCAAGAACACGCTGGTGCCGGTGATCACGATCACGGGGTTGCAACTCGGCGGACTGATAGCGTTTGCGATCATCACCGAGACGGTATTCCAGTGGCCTGGAATGGGCCTGCTGTTCATTCAGGCCGTGACGTTTGCCGATATCCCCATCATGGCGGCCTATTTGTGCCTGATCGCTGCGATCTTTGTCGTTATCAATCTGATCGTGGATTTGCTGTACTTCGCGGTCGACCCGCGTTTGCGGGTAGAACGGCTTGTTGGGGGGCATTGACCCTGATGCCGATCGCCTCCCGCCCATCTAGAATTTCCCTTTGAACTTTTCCTGGAGACAACAATGAAATTCAAGCAATCCGTTCTCACTGCTGCCTTGGTGCTGGCTTGCGGCCTCAGCCAGGCGCTCACACTGCGCGTGGCGAACCAGGGCGACGTGCAGTCGCTCGACCCACACTCGCTGAACGAGAGTCAGCAGCTCAGCTTTGACGGCAATATTTATGAGTCGCTGATCGAGCGCGGCAAGAAGATGGAGCTGGTGCCGACGCTGGCCACCAAGTGGACCCAGACCAGCCCCACTGTATGGCGCTTCGATTTGCGCCACGGCGTGAAATTTCACGATGGCACGCCGTTCACGGCCGACGACGTGGTGTTCACGTTCAAGCGCGCCGCCGGTGAAGGCTCCGACATGAAAGGCTACACGAATCCGATCAAGGAGGTGCGCAAGGTCAGTGATTTCGCCGTCGACATCGAAACCACGGCCCCGTACCCGATCTTGCCCGACACGCTGACCACGCTGGGCATGATGAGCAAGAAGTGGTGTGTGGACAATAAAGCGGAGAATCCGGTCGACCGCCGCAAAGGTATCGAGAATGCCGCCAGCTTCAAGGCCAATGGCACCGGTCCGTTCAAGGTGAAGGAGCGCCAGCCCGACGTGCGCACGGTGCTGGTGAAGAACACCAATTACTGGGGCAAGATCGAGAGCAATGCCGACGAAGTGGTGTTCACGCCGATCGGCAACGCCGCCACGCGGGTGGCCGCCGTGCTCTCGGGCGACATTGATGTGATGGAGCCGGTGCCGCTGCAAGACATCGAGCGCCTGAAGGGCGGCGGTTTCAACGTGCTGCAAGGCCCTGAACTGCGCACCATCTTCCTTGGCATGGACCAAAAGCGTGACGAACTGCTGTTCAGCAACGTGAAGGGCAAGAACCCCTTCAAGGACGTGCGTGTACGCAAGGCGTTTTATCAGGCCATCGACATCGAGACCATCAAGGACAAGGTGATGCGCGGCGCCTCGCTGCCTACGGCGGAGATGGTCGGCGCGGCAGTGCGCGGTTTCCAGCCCGACCTGAACAAGCGCTTCCCCTATGACCCCGAGGCTTCGAAGAAGCTTCTGGCCGAGGCCGGTTATCCGAACGGCTTCGAGGTAACCATGAACTGCCCGAACGACCGCTATGTGAATGACGCGGCGATCTGCCAGGCGGTGGCGGCCAACCTGGCGCGGGTGGGTGTCAAGATCAACCTGCTGGCCGAAACCAAGGTCAGCTATTTCCCGAAGATATTGCGCCGCGATACGAGCTTTTACCTGCTCGGCTGGACCCCCAGCACGGTCGATTCGCACGACACGATGGTGGCGATCATGGCCACGCCGGACGGCAAGGGCCAGGGCCAGTTCAACCTGGGTTCGTACAGCAACGCCAGGTTCGATGAACTCACGCACAAGGTGCAGTCGGAGATCGACGACAAGAAGCGCAACGAGATGATCCACGAGGCCTTCAAGATTCACCAGGACGAGGTCGGCCACATCCCTCTGCATCAGCAGGCACTGGCCTGGGTGGCCGCCAGGAACGTGAGCCTGGTGCAGTTGCCCAACAACTACATGTATTTCAAGTGGATCACGGTGAAGGGCAAGTGATTGCGTACGCCTGCGTTGATGGCACGGGCAGGCACCGCGCGCGGTGCCGGGAATGAGTACACCCACTGTCTCCGCAGCGCCGCTTGTAGCCGTTCCTGACGCGCCGAGTGCCTGGGCGCGCTTTTTTGACGGTGACATCTGGTACTCGTTTCGCACCTCGCCGATGGCCATCACGTCGGCGACGGTCGCGCTGCTGTGCATTTTTTGCGCGATGTTCGCGGGCTACATCGCGCCCCACAACCCGTTTGATCTCGCCACGCTGGAGCTCGGGGACTCGATGCTGCCGCCGGCCTGGATGCACGGTGGCACCACCAAGTACCTGTTCGGCACCGATGAGCAGGGTCGTGACGTGCTATCGGCTCTGATGTACGGCGCACGCATCTCCCTGTTGATCAGTGGCGCGGCCGTGGCTGCATCGGTGGCCGCGGGCGTCGGGCTCGGCCTGCTCGCGGGTTATGCGGGTGGACGGGTCGATGGCTTCATCATGCGGGTGTGCGATGTGATGCTGTCGTTTCCCTCCATCCTGGTTGCGCTGCTGATTGCCGGCGTCGGGCGGGCGCTGTTCCCGCAGGCGCACGACATGCTGGCGTTCGGCGTGCTCATCATTGCGATTGCACTGCCCGGCTGGGTCCAGTACGCACGCACCGTGCGTGGTTCGACCATGGTCGAGCGCAGCAAGGAGTACGTGCAGGCCGCGCGCGTGGTGGGGGTGGCGCCGATGCGCATCATGCTCAGACACGTGCTACCCAACGTGCTCGGTCCGGTACTGGTGCTGGCAACCATTCAGGTGGCCATTGCGATCCAGATCGAGGCGACGCTGTCGTTCCTCGGCGTTGGCGTGTCGCCAACCTCGCCCTCGCTGGGTACGTTCATCAACGAGGGCAACAAGCAGCTCTTCAGCGGCGCTTGGTGGCTCGTGATCTTTCCAGGCACGATGCTGCTGCTGATTGCGCTGAGCCTGAATCTGTTCGGCGACTGGCTGCGGGATGCCTTGAACCCACGCCTGCGTTGAGAGCCAAAGTGCCTCGCATCCCGCGGCATCGAAGCCCCCATGAATGATGCCGAGCTGGCCTGAAGTAACCCATCGATGACACAACCCTTGCTTGAAGTGCGCCACCTGCGCGTCGAGTTTCCGACACGCAGTGGCCGGCTTGTCGCGCTTGACGATGTGTCGTTCGACATCGCGCCTGGCGAGATTCTTGGCGTGGTTGGCGAGTCGGGTGCCGGCAAATCGCTCACCGGTGCCGCGATCATCGGCCTGCTTGACCCGCCGGGCCATGTGGCGGCGGGCGAGATCTGCTTCGAGGGGCGGCGCATCGACAACCTGCCGTATGAGGAGATGCGCAAGATTCGTGGTCGCCACATTGGTGCGATCTTCCAGGACCCGCTCACTTCGCTGAACCCGCTTTACACGATCGGCCGGCAATTGACCGAGACGATCCGGACACACCTCCAGGTCAGCGCTGGCGAGGCGCGCCGGCGTGCGATCCGGCTGCTACGGGAAACTGGAATTCCGGCCCCCGAGGCGCGTCTCGACCAGTACCCGCACCAGTTTTCCGGCGGCATGCGCCAACGCGTTGTGATTGCGCTGGCGCTGGCGGCCGAACCGCGCCTGATCGTGGCCGACGAGCCGACAACGGCGCTCGACGTGTCGATCCAGGCGCAGATCATTTCGTTACTGAAAGGTTTGTGCAAAAAGCACGGTGCGGCCGTGATGCTGATCACGCACGACATGGGTGTGATCGCCGAGACTTGTGACCGGGTGGCGGTGATGTACGCCGGGCGCATCGCAGAGATCGGCCCGGTGCACGACGTGATCCACGCGCCTGCGCACCCCTATACCGAGGGCCTGATGGGCTCGATTCCCGCGATGGATGAAGACCGTGAGCGCCTGCTCCAGATCGATGGTTCGATGCCGCGCCTGACCGCCATTCCCGCCGGTTGCGCATTCAACCCGCGCTGCCCGAAAGTGTTTGATCGGTGCCGTGTCGAGCGCCCGGAGCTGATGCCGGCCAATGCCACGTGCGCGGCGTGCTGGCTGCATGCGCCGACGGCCGGGGGCGTGGCATGAGCACGACGCTGAGCCACCTCCGTGCCGCGCCGCTGGTCGAGGTTGACGACCTGGCCAAGATTTTTGATGTTTCGGCACCATGGCTGAACCGTGTGCTCGAGCGCGAGCAGCGTCAGTTCGTGTACGCGGTCGACGGTGTGACATTTACGATCGAACGCGGCAAGACGCTCGCGCTGGTGGGTGAATCGGGTTGTGGCAAAAGCACCGTAGCCCGGTTGCTGGTAGGGCTGAACACGCCGAGCCGGGGTCGCGTGCGCTTCGACGGCATCGACACCGCTGCGGCCTTTGGTGCAGGCCCAGCGCCAGAGTTGCGGCGGCGGATGCAGATGATCTTCCAGGATCCGTATGCGAGTCTGAACCCGCGCTGGAAGGTGGCTGACATCGTTGGTGAGCCGCTGAAAGAGCACGGTCTGGCCGGCGACGGTGAAGGCGGGCATATCGACAAGAGCGTGCTGAAAGCGAGGGTCACTGAGTTGCTGTTGTCGGTCGGGTTGGCCGCGGCCGACGTCGAGAAGTTTCCGCACCAGTTTTCCGGCGGCCAGCGCCAGCGCATTTCAATCGCCCGTGCGTTGGCCACGAACCCGGAGTTCCTGGTCTGCGACGAGCCGACCTCGGCGCTGGACGTGAGCGTGCAGGCCCAGGTGCTCAACATCATGAAAGACCTGCAGCGCCAGCGGGGCCTGACCTACCTGTTTATTTCACACAACCTGGCGGTGGTGCGCCACGTGAGCGACCAGGTCGGTGTGATGTATCTGGGCCGGCTGGTTGAGCTGGCCGACAAGCACACGCTGTTTGACAGCCCGCTCCACCCCTACACGCGCATGCTGCTCGACGCCATTCCGAAAATGCACGACACCGGCCGCGCCCGTACCCCGGTATCGGGCGAAGTGCCCAACCCTTTGAGCCCGCCCAGCGGCTGCACCTTCCACCCGCGCTGCCCGCATGCCAACGCGCGTTGCAGCAGCGAACAGCCAGAGATGATTCGCGTTGGCAGCTCCCGCGTGGCGTGCCACGCTGTGCAGGAGGGCCGGATCTGAAACAGCCCTGAAACCCTGTGCCCGGCATGTCAGGGCTGGTCTGGCTAACATGTTTCCTTTAAAGGCAAATCATCATGAAAATAATGGATTCCATTGTGTCCGAGGCGGCCAATATTGCAGCCTTGCGCCGCGACATCCATGCACACCCGGAACTGTGCTTCCAGGAAGTTCGCACCGCTGAGGTGGTGGCGAAAAAGCTCACTGAATGGGGCATTCCCATCCACCGCGGCATGGGAACCACCGGCGTCGTGGGCATTGTGCATGGGCGCGACGCGGGGAAATGCGGCCGCGGCGTGGGGCTGCGCGCCGACATGGATGCGCTGCCGATGCAGGAGTTCAACCGTTTTGCCCATGCCAGCACGCAACCCGGCAAGATGCACGCCTGCGGCCACGACGGCCACACCGCCATGCTGCTGGCTGCGGCGCAGCACTTTTCCAACAATCGCGAGTTCGACGGCACCGTCTATCTGATCTTTCAGCCGGCCGAGGAGGGCGGTGGCGGCGCGCGCGAGATGATCAAGGACGGACTGTTTGAAAAATTCCCCATGGAGGCCGTCTTCGGCATGCACAACTGGCCTGGCGCGCCGGTTGGCACTTTTGCCGTCAGCGCGGGGCCGGTCATGGCTTCAAGCAACGAATTCAAGATCACCATTCGCGGCAAGGGCAGCCACGCCGCAATGCCACACCTGGGCCTCGATCCGGTGCCGGTGGCCTGCCAGATGGTGCAGGCCTTTCAGACCATCATCAGCCGCAACAGAAAGCCGATTGATGCGGGCGTGCTCTCGGTCACCATGATCCATGCCGGTGAGGCCACCAACGTGGTCCCCGACAGCTGCGAGCTCCAGGGCACGGTTCGTACTTTCAGTCTCGAGGTGCTCGACCTGATCGAGGCGCGCATGAAGCAGATCGCGGAGCACACCTGCGCCGCGTTCGACGTGCGCTGCGAGTTTGAGTTTGTGCGCAATTACCCACCCACCATCAATTCCGCGCCAGAGGCCGAATTTGCGCGTCAGGTGATGGCGGACATCGTCGGTGCCGGCCAGGTGGCGGTGCAGGAGCCAACCATGGGCGCGGAAGACTTCGCCTTCATGCTGCGGGCCAAACCGGGCGCCTACTGTTTTATCGCCAACGGCGACGGCGCGCACCGCGCCGGTTACGAAGGCGGCGGTCATGACGCTGGCCCCTGCACGCTGCACAACCCCAACTACGACTTCAATGACGCGCTGATTCCGCTGGGCGGTACCTACTGGGTGCAACTGGCCACGCGCTGGCTGAACACACCGGCCCGGACTTGAGCCCCTGGCCCGCGGGGAGATACCATGGATTTGCACGCCGCTTTTTCAACCCGTTATGCGGCCGCCCGCGCCAAGTTTCTTGAAGCTGCTGGCGCCGCCGGCATGGCGCAGCGCACCTGCGAACACCCTCTGAGGGGGCGTGACGGGGAAACGCTGGCGATGGATGTGGCGCTGGACGGATCTCCCGACGCTGAGCAGCTTTTCATTGTGAGCAGCGCCTGCCACGGTGCGGAAGGCTATTGCGGATCGGGCGTGCAGGTGCTCACCGCGCACGATGCCGGGTGGCGCGCCAAGGCCCGCGCGGGCGGCGTGGCGGTACTCTACATTCACGCGCTGAACCCTTATGGTTTTTCGCACCTGCGGCGCACCACCCATGAAAACGTCGATCTGAACCGCAATTTCCAGGATTTCAGCCAGCCGCTGCCCGTCAATCAGGCCTATCGTGAACTTCACCCCCTGTTGCTGCCCGACCAGTGGCCGCCCACGGCTGACAACCAGGCGGCCCTTGCGGCCTGGATCAACATCCACGGCGCGGTGCGTTTTCAGGCCGCCGTGTCGCAGGGACAGCACGAATTTGCCGACGGCATGTTCTTCGGCGGCACCGCGCCAACCTGGAGCCACCACACACTGCGTGAAATACTGCGGAGCTACGGGCGGCGGGCACGTCGCATTGCGTGGGTCGACCTGCACACCGGGCTCGGCCCCAGTGGCGTTGGCGAACGCATCTTTGCCTGCAGGGACGATGCGCAGGCACTGGCGCGCGCGCGCGCCTGGTGGAGCAGCGGCGGTGCCACGCCCGTGACCTCGATCTATGACGGTTCCTCTACCTCGGCCCGCCTGACCGGGCTGATGTGGAGCGCCGTGTACGAAGAGTGTCCGCAAGCCGAGTACACCGGCATTGCCATGGAATACGGTACGCTGCCCATCCTCGACATCATTGCCGCGCTGCGCGGTGACCACTGGCTGCACAATCATCCCGAAGCGCCAGCAGAGTTGCAGGCGGCGATCAAGCAGAAAATGATGGACGCGTTTTATGTCGATACCGACGAGTGGCGGGCGCAGGTTGTCGCGCAGGCGCGGCAGGCCATGTTTCAGGCGGTCGATGGTTTGAGCGCGGCCTGAACCTTGGCAATTTCCCCGGGCTGCGCGGCGGCTTAAACTTGTTGCATGACAAATATTCCGATGATCGCAGCGTCATCCCGGCATGTGCACAGCAGCGCCCTGGTTCTGTTCTCGGGCGGCCAGGACTCGACAACCTGCCTGGCACTGGCGCTTTCAAAATATCAGCGCGTCGAAACCATCGCCTTTGATTACGGCCAGCGCCACAAGGTCGAGCTTGAAGCGCGGCTCGATGTGCTGCGCGAAATCAGGGCGCAGTTTCCACAATGGGCAGCCAGGCTGGGCCAGGACCACCTGCTTGATCTGGCGGTGCTGGGGCAGGTCAGCGAAAGCTCGCTGACGCGCGACATGGCGTTCAGGATGGAAAGCTCGGGCCTGCCCAACACCTTTGTGCCGGGGCGCAATCTGCTGTTTCTGACGCTGGCCGCCGCTCTGGCCTACCGGCGCGATTTGCAGGTGCTGGTCACCGGCGTGTGTGAAACCGATTTTTCCGGCTACCCCGACTGCCGCGACGACACCATGAAGGCCATGCAACTGGCGCTGTCGCTGGGCATGGACAAGCGCTTTCTGATCGAGACTCCGCTGATGTGGATCGACAAGGCCGAAACCTGGGCGCTGGCGCATTCGCTGGGCGGGCAGGCGCTGGTGGATTTGATCATCGAGCACACCCACACCTGCTACCTGGGCGACCGTGAGCACCGGCATGCCTGGGGTTACGGCTGCGGGCAGTGCCCGGCGTGCGCGCTGCGGGCGCGCGGGTATGAGCAATACACCGGCCAATAGCGGGGCGGCTTTGCTCCCTTGCTCCGTGGCAGGGGGCGGGCATGAGGGCGTTTCAAGCCTTTTGCACCTGCTCCCTGAGGCGGTACAGCGCCGCCGAACCTTCCGGCTGCTTTTCAAATTCCCACAGCC